>JAOABO010000142.1:0-3547 GCA_026418315.1 Bacteroidia bacterium | reverse complement strand
GGGTGGCGGAATTGGTAGACGCGTCGGTCTCAAAAACCGATGAGTTCACACTCTTGCGGGTTCGAGTCCCGCCTCGGGTACTTTGCTTCAATAAGGGTTTAATTTTTTTCTGCCCGGGTGGCGGAATTGGTAGACGCACTGGTCTCAGAAGCCAGTGAGCATTTGCTCGTGTGGGTTCAAGTCCCTCCCCGGGTACTTGAATGTAATAAATAAGCATTTTTTCTGTGGTTGCTACAGCCTTTTGTAAAGAAACAGTATTTAGCAGATAAATTGTCAACATTAATTCAAAAAGTTGTATTAAGTTTATCTATAACTTTTTGGGGCTTATATTAAAATAAAGCAGTGTATAATGAAATTTTGGATACTCTAAAGATTAGAACTGAAGCTTAAATTATTTTGTTTATTATTCTTTTAGTTTATTCGTTATAATAGGGGTTCTTGTGTAAGAGAACATTAGAAATAAAATTTTATTTCCAATAGTATCGAATGCCGCCGTACATCATTCTACCATAGATGGATGCCCATATTATAGAAGCATCAAAAAAGGGGGAGTATGGATTAGAGGCAGATATGATGGGATTTTTTTGTTTGAAGTCATTTAAGTTTTCTGCTCCGATATAAAATTTTGTTTCACTGTGGTTGCCTTTGTGGGTATAAGTTATTTGAGCAAGCAAATTCCAATATGGTATTGAATAATCAGGTCGTTGAAATTCGGGTGGATTGGAAAATGTGTAAGGTAATCTTTTTGAAGAGATATACTGTGCTGTAAAGTCAAAATTCCATTTTTTATTTTTGGTATTATAAACCACATTAATGAATCCTCTGTATTTTGGAATGTAGGGTACTTCGTTTATTCCATAAATATATTTTGTTTGTTGATTGGTGTAGCGGAAGGAAAAATGGGTTTCTAATCTTTTGATGGGTTGAAATTGGCACTCTACTTGAATAGAGTGGGCAAAGGCACGATTAGTTGTGTAAAAAAATACATGTCCTGGTGTATCCATATCTGTTACTAACTGGCGGTTGAAAAAAGTATAATAATATTCTGCTAAAAAGTTTGCGGGGCGATAGAACATTTTGAAAGTATGATACAAATTACTCCCGAAAGTCCATGCCTTTTCAGGATGTAACCAATAGGGTAAAGTAATATTTTCTACATTAAAATAAAATGTTCTTGAAGATGCCATTAATCCCATATTTTCGGCCAGTGGTGTAGGTGTACGAAAAGATTTACCCACTGACAATTTAAAGGTAGTATTTTGATTATTGAAGTTGAGTTTAATATGCACTCTTGGGATATAAATCCATTTGTAAAAATTATGGTAATCTATTCTGTTGCCAATAAGTAAAGATAGATTTTGAGAGGGAGTAAAAGTGTATTCAGTAAACATTCCTGTAATGATTTCACGACGATAAAAAAAATAATATCTGTAGTTTTCTTGAGGTTGAATATAATTGTAGTTTGCACCTATTTTGTAACTGTGAGCTGTAGTACCAATAATGCCCTGATAAATTAGATTGCTATAAACTACATGTTGCAAGGAATGGTATGGGGAAGCACCGTAAGTGTTTTTATCATTATAATAAGAATATAGCAATTGTAATCCTATGCTGTGTCCAGGTCTGTTTTTGAAAATCCATCCTGACTTGCTGAATACATCGTATCGTTGAGTAGAGGAAGACACCACATAAGGAGATATCGGATAAGAAAAGTTTTTCATAATCTGTCCGGATTTTTGTTCGTCTAAAATGGCTTGTATGCCCCATTGCCAATCAAGTCCTTTTGGGCTTTTTAGAAAATACTTGTGAACTATGTTGAATTGTTTTCCTGTAGGAATATCGGTATAACCATCGTTATTCATATCTTGTGCCAGTGGATTAAAACTACTGTGCAGCATCATGTTGGAATATAAATTGTTGGATAGTTTTTGATTGATTACAAGATTGTATTCATTACGAGCATTTTGGTTAAAGTAAGTGTTGAAGTAGATTTTAAAATCTGATTGGGTAGGGTTCCATAATTCTGTATTGATTTGTCCTGAAAAAGATTCGTATCCATTCAGAACGGCTCCGGTTCCTTTACTTAGCTGAATGGATTGTATAAAAGGGCCTGGTAAGTAAGTTAATCCTCTTGCATTTTGAATGCCAAACAGATAAGGAATATTTTCTTTTGTAAGAAGTATATATTTTCCCGTTAACCCATTCATTTGTATTTGACGAATACCGGTGAGTGCATCTGTTATTTGTACATCAATACTGGCATTGGTTTCAAAACTTTCTGATAAATTACAACACGCTGCTTTTTGTAAATAGGATTCGTTGAATGTTTGAATTTGTAGTGGATTTATGATGGAGTATTCTGAAGAAGGTTTTTGATATACTATTTCAACTTCATTAAGGGCAACAGATGGCTTTAATGCTACCATGATTTTTTCATTTGGGTTTTTTATAATCAATTTTTGTCTTGTAAATCCAATAGTGATAAAATCCAAGGTATCTTTTTCAGGAATATTGTAGAGAATAAAAAAACCTGTTGAGTCCGTGTAAGTAGTTTGTTTAGTAATGGTTGAGTATATCATTACATCGCTTAAATAATTAGTGTCTTTGTCTTTTATTTCAAAAACAAATCCTTTGGTTTGGCTAAATAATTGGTATGAATACAAAATATGTAAGTATAAAAATACTTTTATGAACTTGTTCATAAATAATGAGTTGAAGTGAAATATAAAAAGAAAGTTGTAAAAAATAATCTACTGGCGGTAATTTGTAGTTTTCTAATTCAATGTGGGGCTACGTGTTTGTATTTACAGCATTCGGGGAGTTGTTGATAAGCGTTTTCATCTGCCTTTAAAGAATCTACATCATGGCCTACTTTTAGTATTCTTGCTTTTATATCTTCAATGGATATTACAGAGGGCTTATAGGATACAGATAAAATTTTTGTTTTTTTATTCCATTCGGCAAACTTTACGCCTTTCACATCTATAGCAGATTCTATTCTTTCTTTGCATTGCTGGCAGTTACCTTTTACATAAAGGGTTTGAGTAACAACAGATTGAGTGTTTTTTTGTTGAGCAGTTGCATTTGCAGATATAAAATAAATGATAATTATTACAATGGCTTTAAAATGTTTCATATTGCTTATATTTTTTATTTTTGAAAATAGAAGTAAGAAAGTTGGAAAACTAAGAACTAAAAAATCAAAAACTAATTCCTCAGAATAAAAGTTCTTACTAACTTCAGATGAAATAGCAGATAAACCAAGCAAATAGAAAAACTTCGCTTGAAGTATTTGTAAAACACATAAGAAGCGTCAAGAACAATTTTATGGAAGATAAAAAGGTAAAAAGTAAGTAAAATGCTTATAAGAGAAACAATAACTTGAAGTAACCAGTGAGTACTATGAAAATTAGAGATATTATGAGCAAAAATTAAAACTTCTTTACAGCATCCATCATCCTTTGTAAGAATCCAATCATTGCTTTGATGAATATCTGAAACTTCGTTGCATTCACAGTGTACGGTATGAAATAATGCAGAATCATAT
>JAOABO010000141.1 GCA_026418315.1 Bacteroidia bacterium | reverse complement strand
CTGCAATAATTTTAATATATGGACACCACAACCCACTCGTATTTACATTGAAGTCCTTCCACCCTTTTGGGAAACATGGTGGTTTAGAATTAGTTTACTACTATCTGTTGCATCTATAGTGATTGGGATTATTAAAAAGAGAGAGAAAGATTTAAAGAAAAGACAGTTGGAGTTGGAAAAGTTAGTTCAAATACGCACTAAAGAGCTTGCTGAAAAAAATAAATTAATAGAACAGAAAAATACTGAAATACTGGATAGTATTAATTATACAAAACGTTTACAGAAATCTTCTTTACCGTCTGAAAATGAATTACAAAAAATTTTTCCACAAACATTTGTCTTATATCTTCCAAAAGATATTATATCAGGTGATTTTTATTTTGTTGGACAAATTATTACTAATGAAGGGCAGGTATTAAAAGGCATTGCTGTAGGCGATTGTACAGGACACGGTGTTCCCGGCGCATTTATGAGTATTTTGTTGTTAGCGTACATTAAACAATCCCTCAATGAAAGAGAAGTCAATTCTCCTGCCGATGCACTCGAATTTATGTCAAACAAAATACAGAAAGTTCTGGAATATAAAAATCAAAACGATGAAATAAAAGACAGTGCTGATATGGTTTTTGCCGTATTGGATGAAAAATCATATACATTAACTTGTAGTTGTGCTAACAACCCTATCTATATTGTAAGAAAAAATGAATTGATTGAAATACCAGCACAGAAAAGAACAGTAGGATATTGTGATAACACGGAACCTTTTAAAAATAACAGTATCGTTTTGCAAAAAGGTGACACAATATATTTATTTTCGGATGGCTATGCAGACCAATTTGGAGGAAAAAAACACAGGGACGATAAAGAAAAGAAGTTTACTAAAAAGAAATTTAAAGAATTATTAAAAGAAATCAGCACCATGCCACTAGAAAAACAAAAACAAGAGTTATTAAAAAGACACCTGCAGTGGCGAGGAGATATTGAACAAACAGATGATATATGTATAATAGGTATTAAAGTTTAATGAATTCTTAAAACCACTTTATAGTAGAGTTTAAAAACATCTATATTTGAAGCAAAAACACTATGCCCTTAAAAAATATCAATAATTTTCAAAAATCGAATGAGTACAGAAAAAAAATTCATGACCTGATACCTGGTGGTGCTCATACGTATTCAAAAGGAGATGACCAATTTCCACAACTATCACCTGCTGCGATTACTCATGGAAAAGGTTCACACGTTTGGGATCTAGACGGAAATGAGTATATAGAGTGTTTGGGTGGTTTAGGTTCGATAAGTTTGGGACATGCCTATGAACCTGTAGTGAAAAGAGTAATTGAAGAATTATGGAAAGGTAATAATTTTTCAAGACCGTCGGTAATTGAAATGGAAATGGCAGAGCGGTTTTTATCGCTACTACCCGGGCATGATATGATCAAGTTCGCGAAAAATGGTTCTACTGTAACCACTGCTGCAGTTAAATTAGCAAGGGCATATACCGGTAGAAAATATGTGGCAAGGCCTGCTGAACACCCTTTCTATTCGTATGATGATTGGTTTATAGGAAGTACAGAAGTTAAAAGTGGCATACCTGAAGAAATTTATAAACTCACGCTTACTTTCAAGGCAGATGATCCTGACTCGCTTCAACAGCTCTTTAATAATTATCCTAATCAAATAGCTTGTGTTATTAGTGAACCCGAAAAGTATAATCCTGTAACACCTGAACTATTTAAGCAATTAATTGATATTGCCCATAGGAACGGAGCACTATGGATAACCGACGAAATGATAACCGGCTATCGTTCGTACTTCCCCGGTTCATTTGTTAAGTTTGGCATTACACCTGATTTGGCCACATGGGGCAAAGGAATTGCCAATGGTTTTTCTTTTTGTGCACTTACAGGAAAAAAAGAAATTATGGAGTTAGGAGGCATTCGTCAAAAAGGTAAAGAAAAATTGTTTTTAATTAGTACCACACACGGTGGTGAAACTTGTAGTATTGCTGCTGCTTTAGCCACACTGGAAGAATTTCAAAAACACAATGTAATTGGCCACAATCATCATTTAGGAAAACTGTATATGCAAGGTGCTCAAATACTCATTGAAAAACATCAGCTTACTCATTACATAAAAATCTTACAATTTCCATGGCATGTATCTTTGGCATATTTTGATTTGAATAACCAACCATCCTGGGGGCTCAGAACATTGTTTCATCAAGAAATGATAAAACGAGGGGTTTTATTTCAAGGTATTTTTTGCCCACATTTTTCTCATACCGAAGAAGATGTTGAATACATATTAAATGCTTTTGACGAATCATGTGTTATTTTCAGAAAAGGATTAGAAGATGGTTGGGAAAAATATCTGATAGGTGAACCTATTCAACCAGTGTTCAGAAAATATATTTAATAATAATGGAAAAAAATTACACCCGATGATAAACTATATGATTGCGGAAACCTGCAATATACATCAACATACCAAAAACGTCATCCATTTTGAACTTTAAAAATAAAGTACAATGAATTTAAACAAAACCACTGACCCATCAGTCATTAATTTCAAAGAACTCTATTCATTACAAGGCAAAGTAATTATTATATCAGGAGCATGTGGGCTTATTGGCCGTGCTTTTTGCGAATCTGTATTACAGTTTGGCGGACACGTAGTGGTTGCAGATATTGAGCAGGCCTATCCAGAAAAATTTGCTGCAGAATTAGAAAAAAAACATCATATCCCATGCATGGGCATGTCTGTTAATGTATCAGACAAGCAAAGTGTAATAGAATTAAAAAATAAAACATTAGAAAAATTTGGCAAAATTGACGGATTAGTATGCGCTCATCAGAATAAATCACATTTAAAGTTTGAGCCCTTTGAATTGGTTTGCGAAGAAAATTGGGATACAGTAATAGAAGTGAATTTAAAAGGCACTTTTTTGCTTTGCCAAATTATTGGCAGTTACATGGCTGAAAAGAGAAGTGGTTCCATTGTTACCATGCCTTCTACCTATAGCAACGTAGCTCCTAATCAAAATTTGTATAAAGGCACATCTTTGGGTTGCCCTGCTGCTTATTCAGCAAGTAAAGGCGGTATTGATGCATTATCTCGTTATCTTGCATCTTATTGGGCAGATAAAAATGTACGAGTCAATATGATAACCCCTCATGGCGTATGGAATCATCATGAAGAACAGTTTGAAAAAAACTTTGCACAGTTTTCTCCCATGCAAAGAATGAGTTACAATTATGAAGTAGCGCCCGCCTTAATATATTTGCTTAGCAATGCATCCTCTTATGTAACAGGTTTAAATCTTAAAGTAGATGGGGGGTGGACTGTTTGGTAATATTTTTAATAAAAATAATGGAGTATGAGATTAAAAGAATTTATTCAGCATTACAAAAAAAATGAAATTCAAAAGCCCTTCATCATTGCCGAAGCAGGCGTCAATCATGAAGGGTCTATGGAACTAGCCAAACGACTTATTAATGAAGCCGCAGAAGGAGGAGCCGATGCAATAAAATTCCAATCTTACAAGGCAGAAACCTTAGCGTCTAAAAACAGTCCTTACTATTGGGACATCAGCAAAGAACCAACTCGTTCTCAATACGAACTATTTAAAAAATATGATAAGTTCTGGAAAAAAGAATACGAGGAATTAAAAAAATACTGTGACCAGATAGGTATTGAGTTTATGAGTACACCTTTTGATATAGAGTCAGCAAACTTTTTAAATGAATTGATGGATGTTTACAAAATTTCATCTTCAGATATTACTAACCTGCCATTTATTGAATATCAATGCCGATTTGGTAAACCTATCATTTTATCTACCGGGGCATCTTATCTGTGGGAAATTCA
>JAOABO010000140.1 GCA_026418315.1 Bacteroidia bacterium | reverse complement strand
CAACAGAAGCAATAAAATTAGGTAACCAGTTATCTTTTGAAAAATACGATATTAGAAAACTACATGGGCAAATTTATGCTGATAATATTGGTAGTATAAAAGCATACTGTAAAGCAGGTTGGATAATCGAAGGAGTAATTAAAGGAAGATATTTAAAGAATGGTCATCCTATGGATCAAATTCTAGTCAGCTACAATAATCCTAAGTATTTCAATCCTGCAGGACAAGATACGTATAACATAGATAAACTAAAAGAATGGATTAAAATTAGAGAATCATTCCTAAAAAAATGAAGATTTGCATCATCCAAGCCCGCATGGGTTCTTCACGCCTACCAGGAAAGGTTTTAAAACCAATCATAGAAGATATTCCTTCTCTGTATCTGCAATATGAAAGAATTTCCCCATCGCAAAAAATTGATAAACTTATAATAGCCACCTCTACTTTACCCCAAGATGATATAATTGAATACTACTGTAATCAATGGCAAATACCTGTATTCCGAGGAGATGAACAAAATGTATTAAAAAGATTTTACGAAGCAGCCACACTCTTTCAAGCAGACACTATCATAAGAGTTACTGCCGATTGTCCACTCCATCATTATCAAGTAATAGATTGGTGCATTGAACAGTTTGAAAAACAACAGGTAGATTATTTCTCTAATTCCAATGAACCTCCTGTTTTAGAAGATGGTTGGGACACCGAAGTTTTTACCTATCAGGCATTAAAAACGGCTTACTTTGAAGCAACAAAAAACTATGAACAAGAACATGTAACGCCTTATATCAAACAATCCGGAAAATTTAAATGTATTTATCAAAAATTCCTTTCAAATAATCCCCATTCCTTCAAACTATCCGTGGATAATGAAAATGATTACAAACTGATACAATCTATTTTTGCTCATTTTTATCCAAACATATTATTTACCGTAAGCGATATAATAAAATTATTGAAAGAAAAACCTGCTTTACTTGAAATCAACAAAACAAGTGTGATTAACGAAGGATATCAAAAAAGTATTTCAGAAGACACAAAAAACAAAAAGTAGTATAATATTTTCATTATCATAAGAATTTAAAACAAAAACCTTCTGCTTACGCAGAAGTTTTTTGCATACTAAAGTCATTCAAAACAATTATTGCTCAGGAATTTCTTCAGAATTTTCTTCTCCCTCTATTTTAGGTTTCACTTTGGGAGCTTCTTTTTTAGGCGCATTGGGGTCTACAAAATCCCAGCTTATAATTCTAAACACCACTCTTCTGTTTTTCTCATGCAGTGCTTCTTGCTCTTCTTTGGTTTTAGCCGCCTTTATCACTTCATCTTTGATTAATAATTTTCTTTTACCATATCCTTTTGCTTGTAATCGGGCAGGGTTTATTTTCTTTTCATTAATTAAATAATCTACTACAGATTGTGCCCTATCCTGAGATAATTTGTCATTCTTTTTATCACTACCTCTGCTATCTGTATGTGCCTGAATTTCTATTACAATAGTTGGATTGTCTATTAGTAATTTGTATAGATATTCAAGCGAATCTTTTGATTCGGGTCTTAAAGTAGCTTTATCAAGATCGAATAATATTCTTGGTAAGCGAATTTCCCTTTCTACTGGTTTTACCTCAAAATCTTTCACAAACTCTTTTGAGTTATTTACACCAACAGTAGTAAAAACGCCCTTCTCACTACTTGCTAAGTACCCATCTGGATAGTGCTCTGATACAGAATTTTTACCTGTTTCTATGGATACTGTGTAAGAGGTATTTTCTTTTAATCCTGTAAAAGAATAATTTCCTGACTTATCTGAGGTGGTCTCCTGAATATCTCCATTACTTCCTTCCAGTTTTACTTTTACATTGGCTACACCTTCACCTTTCCCTATACCTGTATTTCCTCCAGAACTTACTATAGTTCCTTTCATTTTAAACACTAATGGTGGCAAATAAAATGACCATATATCATCGCTACCTTTGCCACCTTCCCTGTTAGAAGTAAAATATCCTCTTTTTGCCTTACCTTCAAAAATAATTGCAAAATCATCCGCCGCAGAATTAATAGGATACTTTAGATTTTCTGCAGGTTTAGTAAAGTTTCCATTTTCATCACCTTCTACTTTGAATATATCTAATCCACCCATGCCCAGATGGTAATTAGATGAAAAATACAATGTCTTTCCATCAGAATGGATATATGGATACACTTCATCACCAGGAGTATTAACCATATCTCCAAGATTGATAGGTTTAGACCATGTATTGGCTTTTTGGTCCCATACACTTTTCCAAATATCCTTTCCTCCTTTTCCATCAGGTAATTTGGCAGCAAAATAAAGCGTTTTTCCATCGGGTGCTAATGACGGATGCCCAAAAGCAATACTATCAATATTAAAAGGCAATTTTTCTGGCTCTCCCCAAGAATTACCTTGTTTTTTTACAATATACAACTGGCAGCCCAGCTTTTTTCCTTTTGCTTCAGGGCAACGAGTCATAAACATAAAGTCACCTTTTTTAGAAAAGCACGCACAACCTTCATTAAATGGAGATGCAATAACTCCCAACGGAACGGGTGTACTCCATTTTCCATTTTTATCTAAAGTAGTTTCATATAAATCAGAATGATTTTGTCCCGTAGTAATATCTATTTTACCTTGTGCACCTTCTCTGGTAGAAGTGAAAACCAATGTTTTGTACTTAACATCTTTATATTGCGGACAAAAATCTGATTCTTTTGAATTTATCAAAGACATGTTTTCAATTTTATAGCGAGTAGGATTGTCTTTCCATTCTTGTGCTAATTGGCAGGACTTAACGCCCATTTCTCCTCTTGGATCGGATGGATTTTCTTTTTTATAGGCCTCATACTCAGCCATAGCTTCCGGATATTTCATTTGTGCTTTCAATACATCCGCTAAAGCAAGATGAACAGCAGGGTCAGGATACTTTGCCGAAATGGCTTTTTGCAAATAAGTTTCAGCCGACTTCAAATCATTAATGTTTTTATAGGCAATACCCAGCTTATAAAGTATTTTAGATTTTGTTTCCGGCTTTTTAGCTTTGGTATATGCTTGCTTATATAATTCTATGGCGTTAAAATACTGCCCATATTGTAATGCTTCATCTGCAGCTTTTGTGTAATTTTTTTGTGCTGTTGATATGGATAATCCCAATATTACTAATAAAACTGCAGTGATGATTTTTTTTGTCATAGGGTTGATTTTATTTAATTTTATTTAATTTAATAATTGGCCATCAATGTAATGAAAAATTTATTAACACAGAAATTCTTACTCATGAGTTTCATTTTGAACATGGTGAGAAGATTCTTTTTTTAATTGCTCTTGCTGTTCAAAATAAAGTTTATCTACTTTATTTCTATATTTTGGATTCATTGAATAATTACCTTCGGTTATTAAGATAAAAATAGTATAAAGAATAAAGACAGAATACGGTACCAATATGGTATACTTGAAGAATGTTCTTTCATGTTTTAAGTGCATAAAATATAATACTATGCCCGCCGCTTTCACTAAAGTAAATGTAATAAAAAATACCTTTAATCCCAACGTACCACTCCACCCTTTTTCAGGAGCAACAAAACCAACAACCAACTCAATAATAGTTACAATTAACATCACCCAAAAAACATTCCATAACACTCTTCTTGCTTTTTTTCCTTCTTCTTCGCCATGAATGGCCATTTTTTCATATTCAGGATAGTTGTCGTGAAAATGCATAATTTTAATTTTTGATTTTATTAATATTTAGATTAAAGCAGATAAAAGAATGTAAATACAAACACCCACACTAAATCTACAAAGTGCCAGTATAACCCTACTTTTTCAACCATTTCATAATGTCCTCTTTTTTCCATTACACCATTCAATACTTGTATAAAAATTATAATATTTAATACAACTCC
>JAOABO010000013.1 GCA_026418315.1 Bacteroidia bacterium | reverse complement strand
GATATAGAGTGAGAAAGAGTATTATTTTGTTTAATTTCATCATTCTGACATGATAAAATAAAAAGAAATACCGGAACACTAAAATACCACTTGAAATACATTGTAATTGTTTTTATTGAATACATTGAGTTTTATGTTATGCAAATCTGCAATTTGTTTTACTAAATATAAACCAATTCCGGTTCCTTTTATTTCGTTCTCTTCATCTATAGGTCTTCTATAAAACAGTTCAAATATTTTTGTTCTTTCATTTTTATCAATAAGGTTTCCGTCATTGGATATTTCTAAAATAACATGATTATTTTGACTAAATAATTTTATATCAATTTTTTTCTCAGAAAATTTTACTGCATTGCTTAATAAATTTTGTATCAATAATTGTATTAGTGGCTCGTCAGCATTAATCAGTAAATCATCTTGTATTTCTGTTTGAATTTCTTTTTCTGAGGGGTACAAAAGCATATTTAAATGTTTTTTCAGTATTTCAGAAATGTTGATTGGATTGATTTTTAGGATTAATTTACCTTTACTTATTTTATTGTTGATGAGCAATTGTTCTATTATATTGTGAAGCCGTTTCAATTCTTCTAATGACTTTTCAGTTAAATGTTTTTTTTTCTCTTCTGTAATTTTTTCATTTTGAAGAATGGTTTGAAGATTTAATTGGATAATACTTAAAGGGGTTTTAATTTCGTGTGGTAGTGATAGTAAAAAATGCGTTTGCTGTTCGTTAACCACCAATTCTTTTTCGTATGCTTTCAGCAATCTGTAAAAACCAAACAAAATCAATATCAGAAAAACAGTGCCTTCTCCTACAATCATGATTGTTTTGGTCATTTTTAATTGGTTGAAATGGGCTTCAATTTTTCTAAAATTTTTTGCGTCTGTTATTTTAAGTGCCTGCAATTGTTTCTCCTTTTCTATGGTTTGATGATGAAGCTTGACAAGTAATATTTCCCACCACAAAAATTGAATGATGATATAACCAAATAAAAAGTACAATACCTTTTTTTTGTTTATCTTAATCATTTAAGTTTCATCTTTAAATGAAGGCAGTTACTTCATGATAGTATTGAATAGTTCATCATCTGCTATGTATGGGATAGTAATTTTCAATCCTTGTGTTCTGCCTTGTTCTCTTTGAATAGCCCATAATGCTTCTTTGTTTCGTGCCCATGCTCTGCGTGCAATACCGTTATTAACATCCCAGAATAACATATTTTTTGCTCTTTCGGCTGCTTGTTCTGTTCCGTCTAATACCAAACCAAATCCGCCATTTATTACTTCTCCCCAGCCCACTCCTCCGCCATTGTGTAAACTTACCCATGTTGCTCCTCTTACGGCATTTCCTACAAAGGTATGTACAGCCATGTCTGCGGTAAACTTAGAGCCATCGTAAATATTGGATGTTTCACGATAGGGACTGTCTGTTCCACTTACATCATGATGGTCGCGTCCTAATACTACCGGTGCTTTGATGTAAGATTTTTTTATTGCTTCATTGATTTTTAATGCAATTTTAATTCTGCCTTCGGCATCGGCATAGAGGATACGTGCCTGTGAACCAACAACCAAATTATTCTTCATAGCATCTTTTATCCATAGTATATTATCCATGAGTTGCTGTTTTATTTCGTGTGGTGCGTTTTTATACATTTCTTCCATCACTTCTAATGCCAGTTCATCAGTTATTTTTAAATCATTAGGATCAGCGGATGTACAAATCCATCTGTAAGGACCAAATCCATAATCAAAGCACATAGGTCCGAGAATATCCTGTACATAACTTTTGTATTTGAAATCTCCGTTGGGCAATAGTATATCTGCACCGGCGCGGGATGCTTCTAGTAAAAACGCATTCCCGTAATCAAAAAAATACATGCCTTTTTCTGCCAAAGCATTAATGGCATTTACCTGTCTTCTTAATGATGCATAAACAGCATCTTTAAATTTATCGGGATGCTTGACCATTAACTCATTGGCTTCTTCATAGGTATAGCCCACAGGATAGTATCCGCCTGCAAATGGATTGTGAAGAGATGTTTGGTCACTGCCAATATCCGGAATGATGTTTTCTTCATTTAATTTTTCCCATAAATCTACTACATTACCAAGGTATCCAATAGAAATGGCTTGTGTAGTGTTGAGAAGTTCTTTAATTCTTTTGATAACGGTGTTCAAATCAGCATAATATTCATCTAACCAGCCCTGATTGAATCTTGTCTTTAGTGGTTTTTCATTAATTTCAGCAATAACAGAGATAAGTCCTGCAATTTTTCCAGCTTTAGGTTGAGCGCCACTCATTCCTCCAAGTCCGGCAGATACAAATAATCTGGGTGTTTTGTTATTTTTATTTTTTTGTTTTCTTGCTGCATTCATCACGGTGATGGTGGTGCCATGCACAATACCTTGTGGTCCAATGTACATGAATGAGCCGGCTGTCATTTGTCCATATTGGGTTACGCCAAGAGCATTATATCTTTCCCAATCTTCTTGTTTGCTATAATTAGGTATCATTATTCCATTTGTAATAATGACGCGTGGTGCATCAGGATGGGATGGAAATAAACCTAAAGGATGCCCGCTGTACAGGACTAATGTTTGTTCATCAGTCATTGTAGCAAGATATTGCATAGTTAGTAAATATTGAGCCCAGTTTTGAAATACTGAACCATTGCCTCCGTAAGTAATTAATTCATCAGGATGCTGTGCTACGGCTATGTCTAAATTGTTGGATAACATATGCATGATAGCGGCTGCCTGTATTGATTTATGTGGATATTCATGTATGGGACGTGCATATATTTTGTAATCTGGTTTAAAACGATACATGTATATTCTTCCATAATGATGTAATTCCTCCCAAAATTCTTTTGCAAGTATTTGATGATGTTTTTCAGGAAAATAACGTAGAGCATTTTTAATGGCTAACTTTTTTTCTTCTTCTGATAAAATCAATCTTCTTTTGGGTGCATGATTAATGGACATATCCAGTGGCTTTGGATCAGGTAGCTTATCAGGTATGCCCTGTAAAATTAACTTTTGAAATTCTTTTGTATTGGCATCAGAGGATACAGAAGTAGACATATATTTTTTGGGTGTAAAGATAGATATTTAAGATAATTAAGAATAGTAGGTTTAAGAATTTATAAAAAAGAAAAACGCATGCAGATATTTATATGTACACTTTAATTTCTGTAAAATGTTTTATCATTTGGTTTTTAATAGTTTGATACTGATTTAATTTGCATTTTTGCGAAAAAATTCATGCGCAGTTTTTTTCGGGATATAGTTGTGCGATTTGTTTTTATGAAGTCGTTTTGGGTTTTATGTGGTTTGCTCTATTTTCATACAGCATTGTCGCAAAATAATTCACTGACGCTTCAGCAGTGTATAGATATTGCTATTCAGAATAATCTCAATCTTAAAATTTCAGAAGTCAATGTTGGTGTATCCAGGAATAATTTTACTCAAGCACAAGCCCAATCTTTACCGAATATTAATGGAACAGCCATGCATAATTATCAATATGGAAGGACAGTGGATAGATATACCAATACTTTTGCTAATACCAATGTGTTATCTCAAAATTTTTATCTTTCTGCACAATGGACGGTATGGGCAGGATTGTCTCAATATAATACCATTCAATCCAATAAAATGCATTTACTTTCTGCTCAGGAAAGTTTTAATCAGCAAAAAAATGATTTGATGATTAATGTGGCAACTGCTTATGTGAATATTTTACTTTCTCAAGATATTTTGGAAGTCAATAAAAAGCAATATGAAATTACAAAACAAAATTATGACAGGAATAAAATTTTATTTGAACAGGGTAGCATTTCAATTTCGGCACTAAAGGATATAGAAGGTCAGCTGGCCAATGAAGAATTAAATGTTATCAATGCCCGTAATACACTTGAGCTTAACCTGCTTGCATTAAGGCAAATTATGAATGTGCCGGCTAATCAATCGCTTGAAATTCTGAAACCCGAAATTACCATTTATTCAGATATTCTTTCGCAGTATACGGTAGATGATATTTATAACATGGCTTTAAAAACTCAACCATCAGTGAAAAGTCAGGAATATCAATTAAAATCCTATGAGTACATGTTAAAAGCCAGCAAAGGCAAAAGAAGTCCTGTGTTCAATATCAGTGCATCGCTTGGTACAGGATATTCTGGTCTTGCAAAAAGAGTAATTGGGTATCAAACACAAATGGATACATTAGGTACTATTCCGGGATTTGGTCCGTTAATTTATAATCAACAAGTGCCTATTTTGGAAAAAACACCATTTCTTCAACAATACAAAGACAACTTTAATAAGGTTTTTGGCTTTAGTTTGAATGTTCCCATATTTAATGGACTTTCGGTTCATACATCTATTAAGAATGCACAGCTAAATGTTTTGAATGCAAAATATAACTATGATTTAAATAATCAAAATTTATACAAAACCATTGCGCAAGCATACCTGAATGCACAATTGGCATTAAGTAAATATCAGGCCACGCAAAAATCTTTTGATGCATCCAAACTGTCTTATGAAATGAATGAAAGCAAGTATCAGCAGGGGGCACTTTCTTTTTTTGATTACTCTATCTCTAAAAGCCGATATGCAGCGGCACAGGCCAATTTGCTACAAGCAAAATATGATTTGTTTTTCAAAATAAAAATTCTTGAGTTTTATGCAGGAAAGCCTCTCAATTTCTAATGGTATGAACGTAAAAGTGTTTGGTATTATTTTATTTTACTTCATTGTAATTACATGGGGCATGAAATCACAAATTCATATCAATACTGATAGTATAGGAAACAAAACAGCTACTGAAAATATTTATCTGAAAAACATTGCTCATGATACATTGTCATCAGGATTCGTAATTATTATTAAAAAAGAAGTAAAATTACACAAGCATCTTCATCATTCTGAATATATTGTTGTATTGGATGGAGAGGCAAAAATGCAGTTAGGTGATAAGGAGTTTGTAATAAAAAAGAATGACATTGTATTTATTCCCCGAAATACAGCGCATAAAGTTATTACAACTTCTAAAAAACCATTAAAAGTAATTAGTATTCAATCGCCTTACTTTGATGGAAAAGATAGAGTAATGTTAGAGTAAACTCAACAATATGAAACCATTTTATTTATTATTTTTTTTCGGCTCTGTGCTTTCTTTAAAGGCACAAATAATTTTTCAGGATAAATTTAATTCTTATGCACTATCTACTTTTACAACCCCGTATTCTACTACTCAATATACTACCATACCTGCACCTTATTTGCAATTATGCGAAGGATATCCTAATAAAGCAGGTTCATCTTTGAATCCAAATGCACCTTTTCATACTGATAGTTTGAGATATAAAGCGTGGGGTATAGTATTTCACCCAAGCATAAAGGATACATTTTTGGTATCCACATCGGCGGTAGATTCTAATCGTGCCATAAGCAGGTGGTTCATTTTGCCGCCAATAAGCGGAATAACGGTTAATTCAGTTTTATATTGGAAAGCCATGGCGCCTGACATGAATTATGCCGATGGGTATGCGGTATATATTTCTACGAATACGACAATTAATGATACGGTTATTTTTTCTAATGCTAATAAGGTTTTTCAAATCAATGATAACAGTACGAGTGGTGGTGGTGAAAAATCTCAATGGATAACGAGAAGTATTAATCTTTCTAATTATGCAGGGCAAAGCATTCGGATAGCGTTCAAAAATATATCACGACAAAAATATCAGCTGTGGATAGATGATATTACAATTGAAAATCTACCTTATTCAAATGATGCATCACTTGAAAATATTGGGAATGTAAAATACATTTATGTCAATCAGCCATTTGTATTACAAGCAAGAATAAAAAACAACGGATATCAAAAAATCAATAATTTTAATTTAGCATATAGCATTCAGGGAATAACAAATAATAACCAAAGTTTTGGATTGAGTAATCCTTTATTGCCCCTTAATACTACAACATTGACATTTACAAATACACTTTCTATTAACACTTCCGGCATGTATAAAGTGAAAATATGGGTCAATCAATTAAACGGCATAGCAGACCAAAATCCATTTAATGATACAATTTCTTACTATTTATCAGTTTTAAGCAATACCATCCAACCCAAAATTTTGGTTGAGCAATTAACGGATGCTTTTATACCTGATGCTCCGGGTAACCAGGATACTTTGAGTTTTTTAGCCCAACAGGATACGAACATTATTGTGGTACAAATGCATCAAAAAGATTCTATGCAATCTAATGCATCATCAGTATGTTCTACTGTTTTTCAATTACCAGATAATTCTCTGTCTGCTATGCTCAATAGAAGGTATTATTTTAATGATAACAGAAATTATTTTTACAAAAATGAATTGAGGCAAAAAATCAACATATTACAATCTTCTGATGTTACCCCTTGTAAAATATATTTTTCTAATGTTGCATTTGATACTATCAATCGTACCATTCAGTTTGATGTCAATGTTCAGTTTTTTCAAAATACAACAGGAGATTATAGAATAGGTGCTTATTTGATAGAAAATAATGTGTACGGCAATCCTTCTGACACCACTATTAATGGCTATAATCAACTTTCATCATTTTACTTTACACCTTTTTCACCTTATTATCAAAAAGGATATTATTCGCCACTGGCCGATGCATTTGTATTAAACAGTTATCAATATCAGCATAAATATGTTCTTAATCAAAGCATTACATCACCTTTAGGAGACGCTACGCTTATTCCTACTACCACAGTGGCTTCCAGTATTTATTCAAAAACTTATACTGTTTCTGTGCCCCTGTCTGCAAATAATGTGTTTAGATATCATTTCAATAATTTTTATTTAGTGGCTTTTGTATATGAGCATGACTCACTTATAGAGAATAGAAAAATATTAAACGTTACTCTTCGTAAGTTAACTTCAGGTCCAGAAATCGTGAATGTATTAACCTATCCCTGTTTAGACACAGTCATTGTATATCCTAATCCTGCTTCACATTACTTGTATATAAAAGTTAAGTATGCTCAGAAATTTTATGCAGAAATTTTTAATATAATGGGAGAAAAAATTATAAGTACTACTTCCGAAATCATTGACATTTCTGAACTTTCAGAAGGTATTTATTTCGTAAACATAATAACAAAAGATAAAGTAATAGTTAAAAAAATAATGGTCAAAAACTAATAACCATTATCTTATTTTCAAGTTCATCTTAATCGCCCACAACCCATTCAATAACAGAAGAAATAATGCTAATTAAAATGGAAAACACTATTCCATGTAAAAAACTATCAATATGAATTCCATTAACAAAATAGGCAGCAATATAAACCAACAGGGTATTGATAATAATCAAAAACAATCCTAATGTGATGATGGTAATTGGCAATGAAAGAAAAATTAAAATGGGCTTTAAGATACTGTTCAAAAAAGCAAGGGCTAAAGTAAAAAGCAAAGCACTTAAAAAGCCATTAATTTGAATTCCTTTAATAAAATAAGGTAAAATAAAAATAAAAACACTTGTCAACAACAGTTTTTTAATAAAACTCATATACTGAATTAAACTGTCAGGATTTCTTTTTCTTTCAAACTAAAATGTTGGTCACATTTGGCAACAAACTCATCAGTTAGTTTTTGAATTTTTTGTTCCAACGCTTTCACAGAATCTTCAGGAACCCCTTCTTTTTGTAATTTTTTGGCATGTTCCATGGCTTCTTTACGAATATTTCTTATTGCTACTTTTGATTCTTCTACGGCTTGTTTAGATAGTTTAACTAATTCTTTTCTTCTTTCTTCGGTAAGTGGTGGTATAGAAATACGAATGATAGTACCATCGTTTTGAGGATTAAACCCAAGATTAGCTGCTTGAATGGCTTTTTCAATAGGTGTCAGCATATTTTTTTCCCATGGTTGTATAACCAGTGTTCTTGCATCCAATGTATTAATACTGGCAGTTTGAGAAATAGGTACTTTTGAACCATAATATTCTACACTGACATTGTCTAACATGGCCGGGTTGGCTTTACCTGCCCGTATTTTAGACAATTCTGTTTCCAAGTGCTGAATAGCTTTGGTCATTTGGTTTTTTGCTGTATCTAATATCGTTTTTTCATCCATAGGAAAAAATTTTTGTGCAGCAAATTTACTTTTAATCTTTCAATTTAAGAAAACATTTTGTCTATCTAATTCTGAAACATTTTTCTTACATGAAAAAGCGCATCTTCATAATTAGACATATCTATCCAGCTGCCTTTTTGTTTTTCAATGCATAAACCATTTTTAAAAAAATAAGAAGTTGGAAAAGCACTGATACCCATTTCTTTGAAAGATTTTTCTGATAATAGAATATGGGAGGAATCTAACTGAAATTTTGAGATGGTTCGTCTGACTTTTTCATGTGATTCATCTGTAATAAAATACATGTTTGTAAAATAAAAATCATTTTTATGCTTGTTCAGCAGCCGCATTTCTTGAATACAAGGACCACACCATGTTTGGAAAAATATGATAATGGTATTTTTATTAGATAACAAAGTGTCTGTAGAAACAGTATTATTATTCATGGTTTTTAAAGAGAAATCAGATGGGGTTAAATTAGGAAAGTAAACATAAGTATAATAAAAATGATAAACGAAATATCCTGTCAATAGCCCTATAAAAACCCATTTGAACGCACTGTATTTCTTGATTGTTAGCATAATTATTCAATAAGAAATGTTAGTAAAAATTACATCTGTTTATTTGACAAGGGCAAAAATACAAATAGATTTGCCGCCATTATGCTTTCTTATATAGTCAGGTGGATTTTAAAAATACTTTTGTGGTTTATTATTATATCTGTTCTGTCAGTACTGTTATTTAAATGGTTTCATCCCCCTATTACACCCCTTATGATTAAGAGAATGATAGAACAAAAATTAGATGGCAAGCCACTAAAATGGAAGTATGAGTGGGTATCACTTGAAAAAATATCACCCAAACTACAATTGGCAGTTATTTGCAGCGAAGACCAAAAATACCTTGAGCATTATGGATTTGATTGGGAGGCTATACAAAAAGCATTTGAAGACAATTCAAAACAGGGAAAAATTAAAAGAGGTGGAAGTACCATATCACAACAAACCGCCAAAAATTTATTTTTATGGGATGGAAGAAGTTATATTCGTAAAGCATTGGAAGCATGGTTTACACTTTTAATTGAAACATTTTGGTCTAAAGAGCGAATTATGGAAATGTATTTAAACATCATTGAAATGGGCGATGGTGTATATGGAGCAGAAGCCGCCTCCTGGTATTGGTTCAAAAAACATGCGTATCAATTGAATAAAGACGAAGCAGCAGCCATAGCCGCCATTCTGCCTAATCCAAAAAAATTCAGAGCAAATCCTTGTAGTTCTTATATTTGCATGCGAAAACAATGGATTAAACAGCAAATGAATTTTTGGGGAAATAAAATTGATTACAATAAATATAAAGATGAAGATGAAAAGTAAATTATTCTTTTTGCTGATTATTTTAATGTTCATGGGTTACCAATCTGCTGAAACAGGCACTATTTTTTACCCTAAACAGATAAATTTTAAAAACGTTCACCATTTCTCTGATAAAAATAATAGCAATAAAGATATTAAACTCAACAGTACTTCATTATCTCTATTAGCAGATAAAATACACGAGTATTACGAAAAAATGTTTCATCAAAAAGTTTTTAATGGCTGTGTATTAGTGGCTATTGGAGATAAAATTATTTATGAAAATGCTCATGGATATAATGATGTCAAGCAAAAAACCTGTTTAAGTACTTCACATGTATTTCAATTAGCATCAGTTAGTAAAATATTTACATCTATTGCAATATTAAAATTATGCGAAAAACAACTATTAAACATTAATGATGATGTAAAAAAATACTTTCCTGAATGGCCTTATGAGCATGTAACAATAAAACATTTACTCAACCATACATCAGGGTTGCCCAATTATTTGCATCTTATGCCAGATATTGGAAGAACCGATACAATATTGTCACATTATTCCGTATTACAGTTTTTGTTGAAAAGAAAAATTCGTCCTGAATTTAAACCAGGCCGAAGGCATAAATATTGCAACACCAATTATGCAGTTTTAGCATGCCTGATTGAAAAAGTATCTGGCATGAGTTATTCTGATTTTTTGAAGAAGGAAATTTTTATACCCTGTAACATGTACAATACAAATACCATACATTATGTAGATATATTTGATGAAAATACTACGATGTCTAACGAATATAAGAGCAGAAATATTCCTTTTTATGCAGGAGATTTTATTTTAGGTGATAAAAGTATTTATTCCAATATACACGATTTGTTTAATTTTAGCCAGTGTTTTTTGAGTGGTAAAGTAATTAGTGATTCTCTGATGAGACAAATGATATCCGGTGTTAAAACCAACAGATATGGAATGCTGTATGGTTATGGTATGCGCATCAAAGATTATCAGGATAGTTCAAAAACCATTTGGTTTCATAATGGATGGTGGCATGGATATAGAACATCTTTTCAGATGCGTCCAAAAGATAAAATTACAGTGATTGTACTCAGTAATCATATTTACAAAACCACTTATTACACACATCCCGTATTTGAAATTATTGATGAAGTATTAAACTCCAATAAAAGTCATGCTCCTAATCAACCAATTTACCCATCATTAGATGAAGAGTGAAATACATATTATTAATACCCCTAAAACATCTTTGATTGTTACTTCAGGTAATCAAAATGCATCGAAAATTTTCTTAATATTACACGGTTATGGACAACATGCCCAAGAATTTTTAAATCATTTTTCTGTTTTTGATCAGTCCGAATATTTTTTTGTACTTCCTGAAGCATTGAATCGTTTTTACTTAAAATCAGGCAAAGGAGATACAGGTGCTTCATGGATGACAAAATACTATCGCGAATACGATATACAAGATAATATAGCGTATCTGAATCAAGTATATGATAAATATGTATTACCCATTATGAATAGCAAAAAACAACTTTATGTTTTGGGCTTTTCTCAGGGAGCAGCCACACTGGTAAGATGGCTTGCAGCAAATAATATTGATACAAATAAAGTGATTTTATGGGGTGCAGTATTTCCACCTGATATGTGCGAAGACATATATCTGAAAAAATTAAAACAATTAAAATGGTTATATTTTGTAGGTACTGAGGATGAATATATTTCAAATGAAGATAAGCAACAGCAAAAAGATTTTTTTCATAAAAACCAATTTGATTTACAATGGATTGAATACAATGGACAACATCAGATAGATGCAAACATATTAAAAGCTTATTTGTAATGGGTATATTTACACAACAAAAACAGATAAAATAAAACTATGTATGTCCATGTTTTTACATTTGGGTATTTTCAGGAAAATACTTATGTTCTTTGGGATAACACTAAAGAGTGTGTTATTATAGACCCGGGTAATACCAATTTTCAGGAAGATACTATTTTGTTTGATTTTATTGAACAAAAAGGGCTAAAACCAGTGCGGCTACTCCTTACTCACGGACATATAGACCATATTGCAGGTAATGATTCTGTGTTTAATAAATACAAATTATTACCCGAAGTACATTACGACGACTTGTTTTTAATACAATCACACAAAATTACTGCTCAAATGTATGGCATTCCTTGTACGCCATCTCCGTTACCCGAACATTTTATTCAACATCATCAAACCATTCACTTTGGTAATTCCAAACTTCTATCTATTCATACGCCAGGACATTCTCCAGGCAGCATCACTTTCTATAGTCCTGAAAATAATTTTGCTATAGTCGGAGATGTATTATTTTATGAGAGTATTGGCAGAACCGATTTGCCAAAAGGCGATTTTGAAATCTTGGCAAAATCTATCAGAGAAAAACTATATACCATGCCAGATAACACCATTATCTATTCAGGACACGGTCCTTCTACCACTATTGGGCATGAAAAAAGAAATAACCCATTTGTTAGATGGATTGTATAAACTTTCAAAAACCATGAAACGACCTTGGTACATATCACTTTTTTGCATAGTCGGATGGCTATGGTTATTTGTATTATTCCCCTCTATATTTTCACCAGAAACAAAAAAAATTCATATACTTTTACCTTCTTTATATGGTATTATTGTTGCATTTTTATTCATTGCCCTGGTAGGTGTCTGGCATTTGAAAAGATGGGGATTAGAAGTTTTTTTTGTGTTTCTTTTTTTAAAGAATTTCATAGACAATATGGTTACCTATTCATCTGCTCATGAAGGAGAAATTCATCTTACTTTATCCCCAGGTTTTATTTTCTTTTTTATTTATGGAGTAATCCTTGCAGCCATATATTATACTAAAATGCAAAAAGAATTATAAATTGAATGTATGAAAAAAATAATGTATATTGGAGTAATTTTATTTTTCTGCAATTATTATATGATGTCGCAACAGGTCTTTGGTATTGTTATTCACGGTGGTGCGGGTAATATTTTGCCTGCACATTTTACAAAAGAATTGGAAAGCCAATATCATCAAAAGTTGAATGAAGCATTACAGGAAGGGTATAATGTATTGGAAAATGGTGGTAGTGCTACAGATGCGGTAGTTGCTGCTATTAAGGTATTAGAAGATAGTCCATTATTCAATGCAGGAAAGGGTTCTGTATTCAACAGCCAGGGACAAATAGAAATGGATGCTTCAATTATGGAAGGTAGAGAGATGAAAGCCGGAGCAGTTGCAGGCATCAGAAGAATTAAAAATCCGATTGACTGTGCAAAGTTAGTGATGGAACAAACACCACATGTTTTGTTGTTAGGCCAAGGAGCAGAAAATCTATGGGTTTCAAAGGGATATAACTTGGTAGATACATCCTACTTTTATGATGAGAAAAGATTGAAACAATGGAAAGAAAACAAAAAAAGTACTTCAAAGCCACAAAAACATGGTACAGTAGGTGCAGTGGCACTTGACAAATATGGAAATTTAGCCGCAGGTACCTCTACCGGTGGAATGATGGATAAAATGCCGGGTAGGGTAGGAGATTCTCCAATTATTGGAGCCGGCACTTATGCCTGTAATCAGAGTTGTGCTATTTCTTGTACCGGTCATGGAGAATATTTTATACGATATACTGTAGCACATGATGTTCACTGTAAAATGCTGTATCAAAACAAAACATTAAAAGAAGCCATACATACTATTCTTTTTGATGAATTGCTTCCTATAGGCGGTACAGGCGGAATCATAGGAATAGACAAGCAAGGAAATGTTGTCATGGATTTTAATACCACAGGTATGTATAGAGGGTTCAAGCTATCAACAGGTAAACAAACAACTCTCATTTTTGATGACAAAAAATCAACTCAGTAAAAGAAGTAGAACTAACAAGGATGTGTGTATATTTTTTTGATTTTTTTATTATAAGAACACTTATTTTGTCTGTAAATTTGTCCGAAATCAAATAAAATGTTTAAAAGTTTTCTTACACAAGATATTGCCATAGATTTAGGTACTGCCAATACTATCATTTATCATAATGATAAAATTGTGATAGATGAGCCCAGCATTGTTGCTATAGATAAAACTACCGGAAAAGTAATCGCGGTAGGTAGAGAAGCACAAAAAATGCATGGCAAGGAACATAAACACATAGAAACTATTCGGCCGCTGAAAGACGGAGTAATAGCAAATTTTCAGGCAGCAGAAGAAATGATAAAGGGGATGATCAAAATGATGAACATTAATCGCGGATTATTTTCGCCATCATTACGAATGATGATATGCATTCCTTCGGGAATAACAGAGGTAGAAAAAAGAGCTGTAAGAGATAGTGCTGAACACTCTGGTGCCAAAGAGGTATACATGGTTCATGAGCCCATGGCAGCAGCGCTTGGAATGGGTATTGATGTAGAAGCACCGGAAGGTAATATGATTATTGATATTGGTGGTGGAACCACAGAAATTGCAGTTATTTCTTTGGGAGGGATAGTATGTGATAAATCTATAAGAATTGCAGGAGATGAGTTTAATAGAAATATAGAAGAACACATTCGCAAATATTATAACTTACAAATTGGAGAACGTTCTGCAGAAAGATTAAAAATAGAAGTTGGTGCTGCTACAATAGAATTAGACAATCCACCCCCAGATTTCCCCGTTAGAGGAAGAGATATAGTGAGTGGCTTACCAAAGGAAATATATGTTAATTATAGTGAAATAGCCCATAGTTTGGAAAAATCGATTACAAAAATTGAAGAAGCTATCACCGGAGCACTGGAAATGGCCCCCCCTGAATTGGCTGCCGATATTTATCAAAAAGGTATTTATATGGCTGGTGGCGGTTCATTATTAAGAGGTTTGGATAAGCGGATTTCTCTTAAAACAAAATTGGTAGTACACGTATGTGAAGATCCTTTAAGGGCAGTAGCCAGAGGAACTAATATAGCATTAAAGAATTACAGAAAATATAAATTTATAATGCAATAATGTATTAATGTTGTGTGAGGTCATTACTTTTATTTATACTTAATCACTTATATGGACTAACTTTTGTTTTTATTCAAGGAGTATCTATTTATTTAATATACCATAACAACACTTACACATCATCAGTTTTAATGGATTTTTCCAATGAAATGGCAGGTCAATGGTATGAGAAGAAAATGCAAGTATATCAATACTTTAATCTTAAAAAAGAAAATGAACAGCTAGCTTTACTCAATGCTGAATTGCTTAATAAAAGTTATTACGCATTCAAAATACTATCTGCAAAAGAATATTTAGTTAAAGATACTATTATCCAACAAGAGTATTCATTTATTAATGCAGATGTGATTAACAGTACGTTTAATAATCAAAAAAATTATATTACTTTGAATGTAGGAAGAAACATGGGGATACAAAGAGATATGGCTGTCATTACCAATAATGGAATAGTGGGAAGTATAAAAGATGTGTCAGAGCATTATTCTACTGTTATTACATTATTGCACCGAGATTTTTTAGTAAATGGTATGCTGAAAGATGGTTCTTGCGGACCTCTCTCATGGAATGGAGAAAGCCGAAAAATTCTGGAAATGAATGATGTACCATTACATGCAAAAATAAAGATAGGCGACACAGTATATACTTCTCATTTTTCTCATATATTTCCACAAATGATACCAATCGGTACAGTGGAACATTTTGAGCGAAAGCAAAAAAACTCTTTTTATACTGTAAAAGTAAGAATTTTTACTGATTTTAATTCTATAAAACATGTTTATGTAGTAAGACATATATACAAAAAAGAATTAGATTCTTTACAAAAAAAATCTTTTGAATAATTGGACTGAATAATGAACTTAATTTTAAAATATTTTATCTTGTTTGTTTTTTTAGTATTCATGCAAGTATTTGTATTTCAGAAAATTTACTTGAGCACTTATTGTGTTCCATTTTTTTATTCTATGCTTATCTTAAATTTACCCGTATTCTTCAACAGGTATTATGTATTATTAATTAGTTTTCTTGTAGGTTGGTTTTTTGATTTTTTTTATCACACAGGCGGAATACATGCCGCTTCTTTGTCTTTGCTTGGATATTTGAGGTATTATTGGCTAAAACTGATAGAACCTTCTGAAAGGTATGAAGAAAATCAAATACCAGTAGTAAGAGAAATGGGCAGAGATTGGTTTATAAAATACATAGCTCCATTGGTTTTAGTACACCATTTATTTTTATTTATGTTGGAAACATTTCAGGTTCGTTTATTTTTTGATGTTTTAATTCGTAGTATCTTTAGTTCAATTATTTCTGTTGGCTTAATTTATTTCTTTCATTTGGTATTTTTTCCTTTTAAACAAAGATGAATACATATCAGAAAATACGTTTATCTGAAAGGAAAAATTATATTATTAGATTCATTGTTCTTATTGTTATCTTATACATAGCAAGATTATTTTATCTTCAAATTATTTCAGAAGAATATAAAGTTTATGCCCAAATCAATGCTTTTGAATTTTTGACGGAATATCCTCCACGCGGGTACATTTATGATAGAAATGGAAAATTACTGGTGATGAACGAATCCTCTTATGATTTAATGGTAGTACCAAAAGAATCCAAAGGATGTGATACCAATGCACTTTGTGAGATACTTGAAATTAGCAAAGATGAGTACATCAAAAGGATGACAAAACTCTCGCTCCCGCCTAATTCTCCAAGAAAGCAAGGAGTATTTGAAAAACAACTTTCGGTAAAGACCTATGCT
Source organism: Bacteroidia bacterium (assembly GCA_026418315.1). Classification (GTDB taxonomy): domain Bacteria; phylum Bacteroidota; class Bacteroidia; order B-17B0; family Aurantibacillaceae; genus BPGX01. The sequence goes on along the minus strand of JAOABO010000013.1, from coordinate 3,970 downwards.
GCTTTACAGGAAAAAATGTACAGGTTCAAGGGGTTTTATGTGCAGGTTCGGTCTATTCGTAAATACCCCAGACCAATAGCCGCTCATGCACTAGGATATATTGGTGAGGTAAGCAAGGCCAAAGCAGAAAAAGATGCATACTATAAAGAAGGTGACTATATTGGTGTAAGTGGAATAGAATATAGTTATGAAAAATATCTGAGAGGTAAAAAAGGCGTAAGAATCGTTATTAAAGATGTGCACAATAGAGAAGTGGGAAGGTTTATGGACGGGAAATATGATACTTTAGCTATTCCGGGAAAACCTTTATATTCCTCAATAGATGCAGAACTGCAAGAATACGGAGAATATTTAATGCAAAATAAAAAAGGTAGTATTGTAGCTATAGAGCCATCAACAGGAGAAATTTTATGCCTTGTATCCAGTCCAACTTATGACCCCAATTTATTAGTAGGCGGAAAAGAAAGAAATAAAAACTTTGCCAAACTTTTATCAGATACAATTAATGTGCCTTTACTGAATCGGGCCACTCAGGCCATGTACCCTCCTGGCTCTACATTCAAATTGATTGATGCTTTAATTGGTCAAAAAGATGGGGTACTTTTTTCAAACACTATATATCCTTGTGCACGCGGATACCCTCCAATGGGCGGGCATCCTAAATGTCACCCACATCCACCCGTAGATTTAGAAGGTTCCATTCAATATTCTTGTAATTCTTATTATTCTTATGTATTTAAAAGCATTGTAGAGAATTATAAAATGTGGGGAAATTTTTTAAACGCCTATCAGCATTGGCGCGATGCTGTGATGAGTTTTGGAATAGGTAGAAAATTAAACTATGATATACCTTATGAAAAACCTGGTAATGTGCCCTCAATCCAATATTATGACAAAGTGTTCGGAAAAAACAGATGGTTTGCAGGTACGGTTATTTCATTAGGAATAGGACAGGCAGAACTTACAGCGGTACCCATTCAATTAGCCAATGTTATGTGTGTTATAGCTAATAAGGGATATTATTATATACCCCATATCGTAAAAGGGATAGGTAATGAAAAATATTTAGACAGCATCTATAAAGTCAAGCATTATGTATATGTTACAGAAAAAGAATATTATGATAGAGTGATTAATGGTATGGAAAAAGTAGTAGAAGCAGGAACGGCTACTTTGGCAAAAATGAAAGATATTAAAATATGTGGTAAAACAGGCACTGCAGAAAACCCACATGGAAAAGATCATGCTTTGTTTTTTGCATTTGCACCTAAAGAAAATCCTCAAATCGCCATTTCAGTAATTGTTGAAAACTCTGGGTTTGGCGGAGTATGGGCTGCACCTATTGCTTCATTAATGATAGAAAAATATCTTAAGAGAAAAATATCGCGGCCTGAATTAGAGAAAAGAATGGTAGAAGCTAATCTGATTAAAGCTAACATTGAATATATTAAAAGCGGAATGCCTGATAAAAAGAAAAAGGAAAAAAACAGAAAAAGAACAAGAAGATAATGAGAAGTGAAAATAATAAATACTTTGAAAATATTGACTGGATCAGTGTATTGATATATGCTATACTGGTATTGATGGGGTGGTTTAACATTTATGCGGCAGTGTATGATGAACAGCATCAAAGTATATTTGATATTTCTCAAAAGTATGGTAAGCAAATGATATGGATCATTACAGCATTTTTAATTGCATTTACCATATTAATTATTGATGCAGAATTTTACACGGTATTTGCTTATGGTTTTTATATTTTCTTCTTGATTTTAAACATAGCAGTACCATTTTTGGGTAAAGAAATAAAAGGCAGCCGCTCTTGGTTTCGATTAGGCGAGTTTGGCATCCAGCCGGCAGAATTCATGAAATTTGCTACTAATTTAGCTTTGGCAAAATTTTTATCTAATCAAAATTTATCAGTTATTTCAACCAAAAGATATAAAACCTTTGCAGATTATATTTTAATGTACAAAAACACCTTGATTACTTTTTTGATTATTGGTACTCCTATGAGCATTATTTTATTTTTACAAAATGAAACAGGGCTTGCCATTACTTTTACATCTTTTATAATCATTTTATACAGAGAAGGGCTTTCTGTCAATTATATCATTGCTGGCTTTATATTTGTATTGCTTTTTATTCTTTCACTTTTAATACATCAAATTTATTTTTACATTACATTTATGATTATTTTTATAGTATGGTTTTATTTTGGCAAACACTCATGGAAAGTTTTCTTTACTAAACTATTATACGTTCTTTTAGCATCTCTGTTTGTTTTTTCAAGTAATTTTATCTATTCAAAATTACAACCTCACCAAAGAGGAAGGATAGATGTACTGCTAGGTAGAGGCGAAATCAATCTTAAAAAAGAAGGATATAATGTGCACCAATCCAAAATAGCTATTGGGTCAGGCGGACTTTGGGGAAAAGGTTATCTTAAAGGTACTCAAACCAAATATAATTTTGTGCCCGAACAAGACACCGATTTTATTTTTTGTACAGTAGGCGAAGAATGGGGCTTTGTAGGAAGTACAATAGTGCTCATTTTGTTTACATTTTTAATTATTCGTATTATCACATTGGCAGAAAGACAACGATCAGAATTTTCAAGAATATATGGATATGGTGTGGCATCTGTTCTTTTTTTTCATCTTGTCATTAATGTGGGTATGACTATCGGGATATTACCAGTTATAGGAATACCATTGCCCTTTTTTAGTTATGGGGGATCGTCCTTATGGGAATTTACAATATTACTTTTCATTTTTTTAAAGCTAGACGCGAACAGATTATATGTGTTGAGATAAGTTTTGGTAGAAAAGATTTTTTTTTATTACTTTTGCTTGCAAATTAATAGGTTGAAGATCTTTTTAAGATATATATTCTTTTGTATATTTGGATTTCTGGTATTGACATCCTTTAAACAAGATTTTGACGTAAATGCTAAAATCAAAGCAGTATATATCTATAACCTTACTCGTTATTTTGAATGGCCATCTTCTTCAAAATCAGGAAATTTTATCATTCAAATTGTAGGGAATGCGAATGCTCTTATAAAAGAGTTAAATGAAAATGTGGTATCAAAAAAAACTATAGGAGGGCAAAAAATAGAACTTATAAACAGTGATAAAATAGATAAAAATAAAATACCACAAGTTTTATTCATTACTCCAGAACATTCCGCATCCATTAAGGCCTATGCTTCTCAGTTAAAAAATAAAGGAACGCTTTTGATTACCGAACAAGAGGGGGCTGCAAAAACCTATGCTGTTGTTAATTTTGTAGTAATTGAAAATAAGCAAAAATTTGAATACAATAAACAAAACGCTGCAAAATATGGATTAAAAGCCAGCGAAGACATAAAAAATTTGGCTTCTGCTGTCTATTAAATAAATAAAATGAAAAACAAGCATAAAATATTAATTTTAATCATCCTATTCGTAGGAAGTATGCAGCATTTATTCCACGCGCAGGTTAATAAACTAATGGAAGCATTTGATTGTTATCAAAATAAAAATTTCACTTGTGCAAAAAACAAAATTGATAGCGCAGTTACGCACCCTGATACAAAAGACGAACCTGGTGCATGGAGTTTAAAAGCTTATGTTTATTATCAATACTTTAAAATGTATGAATATAAAATTCATAACTCCCGTTACAGACAAATATCTCTTGATGCTGCATTCACGTCCGAATCATTAAACCCTGATGCAGAAACAAGTAATAACAATAAGCGACTTTTAAAAACAATTGCAGAAAGTTATTACAATCAAATCAAGATATACTTATATGACTCTTTAAGCTATAATAAATCAGTTGAACTTTTTAATAATTACAAGTCACTTTATCAGAAAATTGATCCAAACTATAATTTCAAAAGTAAAGACATTGAATTCTATAATAGCGTAGGAGGTCAATTTGTATCTACAGCAAAAAAATTATTTGCCTCCAATACAACTAC
>JAOABO010000139.1 GCA_026418315.1 Bacteroidia bacterium | reverse complement strand
AAAGTAGTAAGAAAGTGAGAATTAATTTGATAAGCTGGTTCAGTAAAAAGGTATGGCTTGTAATTGGCATTAAAAATATAGCGAAAGCCACAACCAACTGAGAATTTCATATTACCAAAAAATATTTTGTTATACAAAATCAGATTGGTAGGAATGTTAGTATTAAATACCCCTTTTCTGGCATTGGTAATTTTTCTGAAGGTACTATCTGCATTAATCTTATTAAGAGTAGAATCCTTTAAATCATAAATACTATTGATGTGGTAACCATTGAATTTAAGAACACTGTCTGTACTGTATTTTACGCTGTTTTTAAACCAATGAATAAACCCAAAATTATTGATATTAACAGACAAAATGCTTCTTTTTCCAATTTTACTTTTGTAAGGTTTTTCAAAATAAATATCTGTTGATGCCCCCAAGCCATTTAGCTGATACCATTTTTTTTGTGAAGTATCACTAATGGTTACATTAAAGTTAGAGTTAAAAACAATTTCATCATAGGAACTACTGGTGAATAATGAAGCATTTTTTCCAAAAGCAAAATAAATTAATCGGGTACCTTGTAAAACAGACATAGAGATGCCTATTTTGGCACTACTGTCTACTTTTTTGAATAATACTCCAAATTTTAACTCATTAAAGGTAATGGTGTTGATATTGGTATGAGCAAGGTTGGCAGTGCTTCCTGCCATGGGTTTGTTACCGTAAAAAGCCAGTTGATAAAAATTTTTGGTATATCCGGCGTGTACCAAATACTGCTGCTTAGCTGCGATGAAATAAGAAATTTTATCTGCATTTTTTTTAGTAGAAAAAAAAGTGTGGACATTATAGTTAAGATAGGCCCCTGCCCGGTTGAATTGAAGGGCTTTGTTTAATGCTTTATCTTTCATGTGTTTATCAATATATCCGCCAAAAAACAAAGTGTTCATCATGGATGCATGGATATGGTTAGACCCGGCATCAAATTCTGCTTTGACAGATATGGCATTGCCCGTGTACTGAAAAAAATTGAATTCTGAATTATATTGGGCAGAAAGAGCAATAAAAAAAAATAAACTGAATAATGTCCAAATACTTTTAATACTCATGATTTTACTTCATCAATTATTGGCAATGGTTCTGTAGTTGACGTCAATAGTAATCACAACATCCAAAAAATAATCTTCATAAATAGTAATATCAGGAGGAGAGGGCGGTAGGTAAAAGTAAGATACCAGTTTGATTTTTTTACTTTTCTTAAGATTTTCAATGGTATTTTTATTCATATAAGCAATTAGTTGTGAGTTTTTTGGAGCAATAACGTCGTTGTTAGAATTTATCAATGCCATTTGAATAGTATTATTAGATGCCAATAATAATGAATCTAAAGTATTATTATGTTCATCCAGCAGGTAGGCCTGCAATTTAGCTTTAAACGGATAGTTATTAGTAATATTAAAAATGATTCTTCCTTCATTGATGTTGTTTAATTGAGATACATTCTGAAAGTTGATATCCAACACATCCTGTAACCGGAAATAATCGGCTCTGAAAATAAGCGGCACGTCTATATCTGCAAAGATTCGGATACCTGTGTTGTAAAAGGCAAAATCGTTAGTGGCAGAAACATTTCCATTTGGATTGACTTGTATTTGACCGCTGTATCCTAAGTAGTCAGGTAAGTTTTCAATAAATGGTTTTAAATTGCTGTTAGAAGTATTAATTTGAACATTCGTAGTCGTAGAATTGACGGGGTTTGTACCGTTACCAGTTTTTGTTGCTCTGTTGATGTTAATGCTATTTAATACGGAGGCGTTTAGGTACACTGAGTTGCCATTTTTGATATTGATTGATTTTACTGTGTCTAATTTTCCTTGAATATCTATTCCAAAATCGTTGATAATGCGAAAATTAATAGAAGCAGAATGGATTTGAAAATTAGATGCTTCTAATGTTTTTGAAAATCCAATGGCAGCAGAGTCATAGGGAATAACAATATTTTGTTGTCCAAAATATCCTTCTACATATTGCGGAACAATTTTTTCATAAGATATTTCTGCCTGAATACCTTGCCCAAATAAAATACTATCGGGTTGTGCGTTGGGTGCAGTATAAACTGTAAAAGAATGAACTATTGTATTGAATTTATTTCCATTCTGCCCTGTAAAGTTCATTTCATAGCCATTAAAGTTATAGGTTTTAATCAGTGCATTAGTGCCGGGTGGTATAATTTCAGAAATATAAAAGGGGGTACTATTTTTAGTGGCAGAATTTAAATTATATAAAAATAATAGTGGAAAACGTGTGTTATTGGAATATTTGACTTTCAATATTCCATCTTTAATAATACCATATCTGATTCTGGCATTGTTTGGAATTTGAAAGTCAATTTCTTCTGTTTTGTAAAACAACAGGGTGTTTGGTCCAACTGTAGCAGTAAATAATGCAATAAAAGAATAATTAATAGTAGTATCTTTCAGGTTTACTAAACTATCAATTTTTAAATCGCTTACTTTTTTTGAAAACTTCAAATGCATGATATGTGCATTGTCAGATTGAAACAAAGAGTCACCAAAAAAATTTTTGATATTCATTGTGCCTCGGGCTATAGGAGATACTACATCTACATCCCAATAGGCCAAATTATTTTTTTTGCAAGATATAAAAATAGTAACAAGGGTTATGAATAAAAATGCAGGGAGAAATTTACGGTGCATAAATATCAGGGGTTTTTACAACATTACTCTTATTGCCGGCATTGTCTTGTATGAATGCACTCATTTTCATTTTTTTTATATTGTTATTGGGGCGATAGTAAATTAAAACCGAAGATATTTCTCCACTGATGGGCTTGTTTTTATATGCATCAGAAGGGGAAGGAAAAGTACGAACATCAATGGTATCATTTAAAAAAGTATGATTGACATATAAATCATATTTATTACTGTCTGCATCCCAAAAGTAATAAGTAAAAAAAATATTACCTTGTCCATCAGGGCCACCACCGATGTCTCCGTCTCCATCAGAAAAATTAATAGTAAATATAGCAGAATCCTTTGAAAGTATATTAAAAGATTTAAAGCTTATTTGTGGTGCTTTAGAGTAATTGGGCTTTTTTGCACAATTAAACAAGGCGAATAAGGGTAATAGGAATATGCTCAAATATTTTATCATGTTTTCAAAAATGTTTTTTATTATCTTGGTCTTCCTATGCTGCCTCCGCCTGTTCCTCCCCTTGGAACAGAAAAGCCACTACCTCCGGAATTTCCTCCTCCCCATCCTTTTTCCATAGAATTATTTTGAAAGGGTGTGTTATTGTTTTTGGGGCCAACAGGAACGGGTGTAGAATTATTTCCAAAATTTGGCCTTCCTATATTACCATCTGTATTATTACTTTTTGGCCCTACTATTTGGGTGCCTGTTGCGTTGTTGTTTATACCTGTCCCGAAGTTATTACCTGGTAAGTTATTTCTTGGAATAATATTAGTGGAAATATTTGGGTTAGTATTAATTTGGTGGATAAGCGGGGCATTTATAGCATTGATTTGTTTGGGTTCAAATTTTGTTACGGGTACGGGTCTCGCTGTTTCATCAAATTTGGGTATGTTCATTTCCGGAGAAACTACCACCGGCTTTTTTGAAAAATTATTTTCAGAATTAATGTTGTTAGACGTTCTGTTTGAATTAAATCCATCATGAGAGGTTCGCGGAGCATAGGTCATACTGTTTATGTCTTGTGAATTGAAATAGTATGGATTGTAACCATAACCATAATAGGGTGAGTAACCATAATAATAAGGAGAATAATTGTATGGATAAGTATAAGGATATCCTGCTGCCCAAGGAGAATATCCCCAATAATTTCCATAAAATGGAGAATAGTAGGGGTTTCCCCAGCAGGTTCCTAAACCATAAGAATAATAAGGATTACCCCATGAGTAACCATATCCTATATATGG
>JAOABO010000138.1 GCA_026418315.1 Bacteroidia bacterium | reverse complement strand
TCTATTTCATTTTCTTCTACATATTTTTTAATTAATGCGAGTATGGGTTTACCAAACTTTAATGCTTTACCTTGTCCTACGCCACTTATTCTGGAGAGTTCTTCAATGGTAATAGGATATTGAGTGGCCATTTCAGAAATTGAATTTTCCTGAAATACAACGTATGGTGGTAAATTATTTTGTTTTGCAATTTTTCTTACTTCATCTTTGAGAAGATGAAAAAGTGTTTCGTCAAGTGCTGTAGAACCTGATTTTGGAGTAATCGTTAGGTCGTCATCATCTTTTTCTGCATCGCTAAAGTCCTGATCTTTAGTAAACATTACAGTATAAGGTTCTTCCATGAATTTTTTTCCTTTATCGCTGAGCTTTAGTACTCCATAGGTTTCAATTTCTTTTTGAATAAATTCATTAACTATTGCCTGACGAATAATAGCATTCCAGTATTTTTCATCTTTATCATCTTCTAATCCTTTTCCCCACATTTCAAGTTGGTTGTGTTTATAGGATCTTGCCGTAGTGGTCATATTGCCAATAAGAATATTTACAATATCTTTTGCTTTATGTTTTTCTTTAGTTTCAACGATTGTTTCTAATGCTAACAATAAATCATCTTGGGCATCAAATTTTTCTTTTGGATGGCGACAGTTATCGCACATTTTATTGCAATTTTCTTCATTAAATAATTCACCAAAATAGTGTAAAAGGTATCTTCTGCGGCAAGATGATGTTTCTGCAAAAGCTGCAGTTTCCTGCAACATTTGTTTGGCTATTTCTTGTTCACTAATGGGTTTATCTCTCATGAATTTTTCTAACTTCTGAATATCATAATAGCTATAAAATGCCAAGCAATGCCCCTCTCCTCCATCTCTTCCTGCTCTTCCTGTTTCTTGATAATATCCTTCTAATGATTTTGGAATATCATAGTGTATAACAAACCGGATGTCTGGTTTATCAATTCCCATTCCAAATGCAATGGTTGCTACGATGACATCTATTTCTTCATTTAAAAATTTATCTTGTACTTTACTTCTGTCTTTGGATTCCATTCCTGCATGGTAAGCGGCAGCACGAATACCATTAATCTGTAAATGTTCGGCTAATTCTTCGGTTTTTTTTCGGCTTAAACAGTATATGATGCCGGATTTACCTGAATTTTTTTTAATAAATGAAATAATTTGCTTGGTAGCACTAATTTTTGGTCTTATTTCATAATACAAATTGGGTCTATTGAATGAAGATTTATATACAACGGCATCCAGCATTCCTAAGTTCTTTTGTATATCTTGCTGAACTTTTGGAGTAGCTGTAGCGGTGAGTGCCATAATGGGCGGACCTCCTAATTTATCAACAATGGGGCGAATTTTTCTGTACTCTGGTCTAAAATCATGCCCCCATTCTGATATACAGTGGGCTTCATCTATTGCAAAAAATGAAACTTTAAATTCTTTGAAAAAAGAAATATTGTCTTCTTTATTTAATGTTTCAGGTGCTACATATAGTAATTTGCATTTTCCGCTTAATACATCTTGTTTTACTTTTTTAGTTTCTGTTTTGTTCAATGTGGAGTTTAAAAAATGGGCAATATCTGTATTTGTACTGAATCCTCTGACTAAATCTACCTGATTTTTCATAAGGGCTATTAAAGGAGATACTACAATAGCAGTGCCTTCACTTAAAATGGCAGGTAATTGGTAACAAAGTGATTTGCCGCCTCCTGTAGGCATGATAACAAAAACATTCTCTCCTCTTAAAACGCTTTTAATAATAGCTTCTTGATTTCCTTTAAATGCGTTAAACCCAAAAAAACTTTTTAATGTACCGTATATTTCTGCATCTGTGTATTCTCTGGCAGGCAGATTTTTTTGACTGTTTGTTTTTGTAGATGTTTTGGATGTGTTTTTTTCTGTTCCTTTTTTGCTGTTTGTTTTCTTTTGTTTTGTTTTGATTTCAGGCATTTCTAATTCATTATTCATTTTCTTATTCATTTTATTTTCGGTCTATAAATTTAGAGAAAATAATTCCGATTTCAGATTATTTTTTTATTTATTTAGTAAATGTTTTAGACAAATATACAAAATTATTAGATTAAAGACAAATTCTATTTTTAATTTTTATGGCCTTACTAATGTTTTTCTTTTAATAGAAATTATTCTACTAAATAAATCGTTAATTTAGATTTTTAACCACGCTTTTATACAGGTATAAGAAGAAAAGATTATCGTTTATTTTTTCTGCAACTCAATAGCGTCCTGTACAGAAATAAGTTCATTATTAAAAGTTGCAATAATAAAGGCATCATCAAATCCTTTTCTTTGTATTTCATTTAAATACTTTTGTGCTTGCTCATAGATATTAAAACTACCCGATGTGAAGCGATATAGTCCTAATATGGTACTTTGTTTTTGAACATCTTTCAGTAATTTGGTTTTATTTTCAAAATCTTTTACATTCTCAGGTTTTTTTAATGCTCCCAATTGTATTTTAAATTCTATTGCACTTTTACTGATAGAACTAAATTCCACGTTTTCTTTTAAATCTTCCTTTTTATCAGTAACCATTGTTGCACCTACTTCATTAAGGGGCACTCTTTTTCTATTTTTATAAGCAGTAACAAATGCATCGGAATAACCCATTAAAACTAATTTTGCTCTGAATTCTGCTGCTTCTTCCAATGATTTAAATGCCTTACCAGCATATTTATACAAGCCATCATCGGTTTTAAATTCAACGATACCGCCAGGTACATTCTTAAATATTTCTTTTGAGATTGGTTTTTTAAAAGCCCCTAATTGTACACGATATATAACATCTTCTTTTTTAAATTCATCGGGCTGATTTTTATCAATGACCACATTATTGTTCTGTTTATTCTCTGTAACATCATTCCCTTGATTAGTCGGTTGTTTGGTATCTGTCTGGTCTGATTTTGCAATATTTTCTTTTTGTTTGTTTTTCTTTATTTCATTTGCTAATTCATCATCACTCATAGAATAATACTGTTCGTTCTTAAAATAACCTACGTTGGCTTTTTTCATACCCTCCTCTCTGAACTCATCTCTTCTTTTTATGGCCAGCATAACGTCTTCATATTGGCCTGCTGTGTAAACCACAGTAGTACCATCTTCTAAGGTCATTGATTTTACATCTCCGATACTCATTAAGTAGGCAATTTCATCAGATGGTACTCCTCCTTTATATTTAGCAAGTTCTACTGTATAAATTTTTTTATTTACGTCTTTTACATCTTTAGATTTTAATGCCATTACATTATCTATGTATTCTTGTTTGATGTGATAATCTCCCGTTGAGTCAAAATACTCATCATACCATTTTTGCCAATATTCGTCTGTTAATGCTACTCCATACATATTGACTTCAAAGCCCGCGGGCGATGGATTTTCATCATCTTTGTAATCGGGTACACCATCTCCATCAGTGTCTTCGGGGCAGCCATTGGCATATACTTTAGCCGTTTTAGGTGTTCCCTGGCATTTATCAAACCAATCTTTTACTCCATCTCCGTCCGTATCAGCACTATCTATTGCCATCCAATCTATGCCATCAAAATAGGAGTCAGGCAGTGTGTCAAACCCTGTTTCCTCAGCTGCTTTCTTGGGTAAAAATAAATCGTATTGAAAACTTACATAAGAATAAACCCATTTATCTTTTTTGCTATCTCCTTTTCTTAATCCTTGCCCTCCTTTTGCAATTCCGTCAATATAATCAGTAGTAGTAAAAAAGTATGTAGCACCTATTTTAAAGTCAAAATGGTCTGTAATTTTCATGACAACACCTCCACCTAATGGAAAAGCCCAAGCTCTTTCTGGATATTTGCCATATCCGTCCAAGTTACTTTCACGAATGTCTGTTTCATAGTAATAATCTCTTACCAGGCGAATGGCTTTTGAAGCATCAGGTGAATTTTCAGGAAGGTTTCTTATAGAGCCATCACTCCAATAATAATAGCGA
>JAOABO010000137.1 GCA_026418315.1 Bacteroidia bacterium | reverse complement strand
TATCAGCAGATATTCAATCGAAAATTTGTGAGCCCAAATTTTCTACAAAAAGTTCAGGAAAAGGTCTTGGATTGTCTATTGTGAAAAATATTTGTGATAAGTTGAATATTTCCATTTCTTTTGAATCTGAAGAAGGGAAGGGGACAAGTTTTTATTTAGTCATAAAAAAATTAAACGGTATTGGATGACTTTTCATGAATGGCATGATAAATGTTTTGAATAATGATTTGAGCGTGCTTAATTTCTTTTACGTTTTCAAATATCAGCATCAGTTTGTTATTTTGCTCTTTTACATTACAAAAATTTTTTTGTGAGGAAATGTAAGACATTATTTTACTAAACACATCACTTTTGTAAAAAACATGCTCCGGATTGCTTAAAAATATTGCAATCATTTTACCTCCTTTCAAGATGATTTTTTCAAAGCCCAATTTGGATGCCTGCCATCTTAATTTGACGGACTCAATCAACTCTATCGTTTCTTTAGGTATATCGCCAAATCTGTCTTTCAACATTGTGGTAAATTCTTCTAATTGCTGATAAGTATTACAGCTGTTCAACTGCTTGTATATATTTAATCGTTCGTTGGAATTATCAATATAGTCAGATGGAATAAATAAAGGTAAATCAGTATCAATAACAGTATCTGCATTGAGTTGATGAGAAAAAGCACCGACTTTTTCATGTGAAGTATCTTCCGATGCTTTAATTTCAGAAAGGGCTTCGTTTAAAATTTTCATGTAAGTGTCAATACCAATTTCATTGATAAATCCGCTTTGTTCTGCTCCTAACAAATTGCCTGCCCCTCTAATGTCCAAATCTTTCATAGCTATTTGAAAACCGCTACCTAAATCTGAAAATTCTAGAATGACTTTTAATCTTTTTTTTGCATCATCAGTTAAGATATTCAGCGATGGCACTAATAAATAACAATAGGCCTGTCGGTTACTTCTTCCTACTCGTCCTCTTAATTGATGTAAATCACTTAATCCAAAGTTCTGTGCGTTATTGATGATGATGGTATTGGCGTTGCTGATGTCTATGCCCGACTCAATGATATTGGTGGATATTAAAACCTGTGCGTAGCCGTTTACAAAATTGAAGACAGCATCTTCTAACTCATGGCTTTTCATTTGTCCATGTGCAACGGATATTTTAATTTGTGGAACTAACGATTGTATATGATGAGCCAATTCAAATATATCCTGAACTCTGTTGTGAACAAAAAAAACCTGTCCGCCACGTTCTGTTTCTTTTAATATGGCTTGCTGAATGATTTCATCAGAAAAAGCATGTAATTCTGTTTTGACAGGGTAACGATTGGGTGGTGGAGTTTGTATCACCGATAAATCTCTTGCTCCGATTAAACTAAACTGTAAGGTGCGTGGAATTGGAGTTGCTGTAAGGGTAAGAGTGTCCACGTTTTTTTTAATTAACTTGATTTTATCTTTATCTGCTACACCAAATTTGTGCTCTTCATCAATTATCAGTAATCCCAAATCTTTGAATTGTACTTCTTTGCTTAGTAATTTATGTGTACCAATGATGATGTCAATTTTACCTTCCTTTAATTTCTGAAATATTTCTTTTTGCTCTTTAGAAGAACGAAATCTATTGAGATAATCAATATGAACAGGAAAATTTTTGAGCCGTTCTGAAAAAGTTCTGTAATGCTGCAATGCCAAAATAGTGGTGGGAACTAAAACAGCAACTTGTTTGTTATCGGTTACGGCTTTGAAAGCAGCCCGAATGGCAATTTCTGTTTTACCAAAACCAACATCCCCGCATACCAATCTGTCCATAGGATAACTTTTTTCCATGTCTCGTTTCACTTCTCTTGTTACTTTCAGTTGGTCAGGAGTATCTTCATACGGGAAGGATGCTTCTAATTCGTGTTGTAAGTAAGTATCTTTACTAAATGCAAAGCCCTCCGATGCTTTTCTTTCTGCATATAATTTTATTAAATCATAAGCTAATTCCTTAACACTGCTTTTTATTTTTTGCTTTAAATTTTGCCATCTTTGACTGCCAAGTTGATCAATTCTTGGTTCATGCCCGTCTTTACCTGAATACTTACTTAATCGGTATAAATTATGAATATTTACAAAAAGTGTATCATTGTTTTTGTATAACAATTTTATTACTTCCTGCTTTTTACCATTTATTTCTATGGTGTGTAAGCCCGCAAATCTTCCTATTCCATGGTCTATATGCACTACATAATCTCCGGGTTTTAGTTGAATTAAATCTTTTATAGTTAAGGAAACATTGGTTTCTTCTGCTTTATCTCTTCGCTTAATTGGATGATATTTACCAAACAATTGATGCTCTGTATAAAAATCTACTTTACAATCATGGTCTGTAAAACCTTCATTAATAGAGGCATTTAAATGTTCTATAATTTTTGCATTATCCTCAGTAATATGTTCATTGCTTAAAATATCTTCAATAATTTGCAATAATCTTTTATATTGATTAGCATTATTACTGACAAATATACATTTGTATCCTTTCTGATATTGTTGATGCAGGTGTTTTACCAATGCGTCGTAATTTTTACCAAAGGATAGTTGTGTTGAAATATTGGATAATATATTTTTTTCTGACAGATGATCACAAACGCCAAATTCCAATATTTTTTTCTTGACAATATCTTCAAAAATTTTTTCTTTGGGTATTCGCATTACAGAAGTATCTTCAAATTTGTACTGAAAGGTTTTACTGTCTTTTAATGCAATCATATCATTGTCATCAAAATATGAGAGAATACTGCTTGTATTATCTTTTTCTAATTCTAATTTAGGTGAAATGCTTGTTTTATCAATATTTCTAAAAGACATTTGAGAAGAAGGATGAAATTCAGACAATCTGAAAATAGTATTATTTTTCAATTCTATTCTTACAGGATATTCATTGGAGTAAGAATAAATATCAATAATGTTTCCACGTACAGAATATTGACCAGGAAAGTAAACAAATTCATTTTTCAAAAAATTGTATTCTCTCAAAAATTCCAATAAAAAATTATAAGATATATTTTCATTAAGATGTAATAAAAACTGATTTTTCTCAAATGCCTGTTTATTGCAAACGGGCTCCGTAATGGCATCGTAATAAGTAATGATAATATTATTTTTTTCCTTTGATACTAATTTTTCTTGTACAGATGTTCTTTGCTGTAAATTGAAATCATAATATTTATGTTTTTCTCCATTCTTCAAATGTAATGCAGGAAAAAAGAAAGTATTTTGAGGTAAAAAAGAACTTATTTCATTAAAGCTTGCTAGTGCTTGTTCTTCATCACAGAGGATATATAATACATTGATATTGTTTAAAAGAGATAGAAGTACAAATGAAGGATACGAGGCCTTGGCATTTTCTATGTAGAACCTATACTTACTATCAGTTGTAAACTTCTGCCTAATGCAGTGTAGATAGGTTTCAATAAGATAATTGTTCATTTAATCAATGGGCAAATTTACTGAATGGAACAGGAATAATAGAAAAAATTAATTCAAATTTTTATTGGACATAATCTTAAAATAAAAAAGGTGGCAGGCAAACCATACCACCTTTTCTTGCATTCAACTAAATGTTTGAAAGCATATTAATTTTTGATTTTACTTCTGATGATATTAAGAGCTCCGCCTGCTTTGAACCATTCAATTTGCTGTGCATTGTAAGAATGGTTTGCCAAAATAGTATCAGAACTACCGTCTTTATGATGAATAACAATGGTTAATGGCTTGCCGGGTGCAAATTCTGTAAGTCCAATAATATCAAAAGTATCATCTTCCTGAATTTTGTCATAATCATTTTTATCTGCAAAGGTAAGTGCTAGCATACCTTGTTTTTTCAAATTGGTTTCATGTATTCTTGCAAAGGACTTTACCAACACTGCTTTTACACCCAAATTTCTTGGCTCCATAGCACCGTGTTCGCGAGAACTTCCCTCTCCAAAATTTTCATCACCTACAATGATAGACC
>JAOABO010000136.1 GCA_026418315.1 Bacteroidia bacterium | reverse complement strand
TATCAGTACACACTTGCTTTCGGTTCAAATGGGCTAATTTTTCAATCCAAGTATCGAATTTTTCAGGTTTAATTTCTTTCCATTCTAATTTTTCTTTTGGAGAAATATGATGCATTGCTCTGATTTCCCGTATTTGAGTTACAACATTCTTGAGCTGCTCATATTCATGCACTAATTCTTGATTGTGCTTTTGGCTTTCAGGCCATTGAGAAATGATAATATCTTCTCCGTTTTGTCTCTTTTTTAGTAAATGCCAGATTTCTTCAGTAATAAAAGGCATCCAAGGATGTAATATTTTTAAGCAATTTTCAAACAATTCAATCGTTTTATCGACAACAGATGTGTGTAATGGCTCTTTTGAATCATTGGGCTTTATTGCTTCCAGGTACCATGAACAAAAATCATCCCAAATAAGTTTATAAGTCGTCATCAGGGCATCATTCAATCTAAATTTAGCAAAGCAGTCATTTATGTATTCTAACTGTTTGTAAAAATAATTTTCAAACAATTCAATAGCTTCTGATTGGTGTTGCAGCACATTTGTGTTATGAGATGTCTTTTGTTGCCATTGATGAATTAAACGAAAAGCATTCCATATTTTATTAGCAAAATTTCTTCCTTGCACACAATATTCTTCATCAAACAACAAATCATTTCCTGCAGGCGAACTTAACATCATACCTACTCGTACACCATCTGCTCCGTATTTTTCAATTAATTCAAGAGGGTCTGGACTATTGCCTAAGCTTTTACTCATTTTTCTACCCAGTTTGTCTCGTACTATTCCTGTGAGATACACATTTGTAAAAGGTTTTTGATTACTCCACAAATAACCTGCAATAATCATTCGGGCTACCCAAAAGAAAAGAATTTCCGGTGCGGTTACTAAATCGTTGGTAGGGTAATAGTATTGAAAATCTTCATTAGGGGTATGTTTTTTATTACCTACTACCTGACTATCAAAAACAGCAATAGGCCATAACCATGACGAAAACCATGTATCTAAAACATCTTCGTCTTGTCTTATTCCGTTGGTACTTTGGTTATTCTTTTGAAATATTGCAATTGCTTCTTCTTTGGTTTTACAGACGGCAATATCTCCATTTTCATTATACCAGGCAGGAATACGATGCCCCCACCATAATTGACGACTAATACACCAGTCCTTTACATTTTCCATCCAGTGCTTGTAAGTATTGATAAATTTTTCGGGAATTAAATTTACTTCTTTGCTCAATACTGCATCTAAGGCGGGTTTACTAATTTCCTTCATTTTGACAAACCATTGATAACTCAAATAGGGCTCTACCACTGCATCTGTTCTTTCACTGTGTCCAACTTTGTTTTTAATAACTTCTATTTTTTCTATTAGTCCTGTATCCTTTAAATCTTGAATGATTTTCTTTCTGCACTCAAATCTATCTAATCCAATGTATTTTTCTGCACCTTTTTCGTGTTCATTTGTAATGATGTCTTTGCTTATTTTTCCTTTGGTCGTAAGGCCAATGATAATAGGCAATTGATGCTTTAACCCCAGTTCATAATCAGCTACGTCATGAGCAGGTGTAACTTTCAAAGCGCCTGTTCCAAACGTTGGGTCAATGTAGGTATCGGCAATAATGGGTACAGGTCTGTTTACAATAGGGACTATCACTTTTTTTCCAACAAGATATTGGTATCTTTCATCATCAGGATGCACGCACACTGCTACATCTGCCATAATAGTTTCAGGGCGGGTGGTTGCTATGGTGATATAAGAAGATTTATCTTCCAAATAGTATTTTACATATACTAATTGACTATTACTTTCTTTATATATTACTTCTTCATCGCTTAGTGCAGTTTGTCCAACAGGGTCCCAATTAATCATTCTATATCCACGGTAGATGTAACCCTTATTATACAAATCAATGAAGGCATTTAATACAGCATCACTATAATGTTCATCCATAGTAAAGGTGGTGCGTTTCCAATCACAAGAAGCACCTAATTTTTTCAATTGTTCTAATATAATGCCGCCGTATTTTTCCTTCCATTCCCAGGCATACTTCAAAAACTCTTCGCGTGAAAGTTCAGATTTTTTAATACCCTTTTCTGCCAGCATTTTTACTACTTTGGCTTCGGTTGCTATGCTTGCATGGTCTGTACCAGGTACCCAACAAGCGTTATAGCCCATCATTCTTGCCCGGCGAATAAGTACATCCTGAATGGTATTGTTGAGCATGTGCCCCATGTGCAAAACGCCTGTAACATTAGGAGGGGGAATTACAATAGTGTAGGGTTGCTTGTTTTTATCTGGTTTTGAATAAAAATAGTTTTTAGAAAGCCAATAGTTATACCATTTTGATTCTATATTTTGAGGGTCGTATTTTTTTGCTATTTCATTTTCGTTCATAAAATTTTTCCGTTGTTAATTTTCGCAAAAATAATCAAAGATTGGTAATGATATTTTGTTTGGAATAATTTTTGTCTGTATTTTTGCAATTAAAAATTAAATCTATGAAAAAAATTATTTACGTTGTAACTATCAGCACGGCATTGCTCATGGGTAATGTTCTTCTTGCTCAGGATGCTAAAACATCTAATTCTACTACCGAGCAGCCCGCCAGTTTAGCAGATATTAAATTTGATAAAACTACGCACGATTTCGGTACAATACCACAAGGTGGTAATGGAGAATGTGAGTTTACATTTACTAATACAGGAAAAGAACCTCTAGTTATTACCAATTGTATGGGTAGTTGTGGTTGTACTGTTCCACAATGCCCTAAAGAGCCAGTTTTACCTGGTAAAAAGGGTGTAATAAAAGTAAAATATGATACCAACCGTGTAGGTCCTTTTGTAAAAAGTGTAACTGTCAACTCAAATGCTAAAAGTGGTGTTGTTACTTTGCAAATTAAAGGAACAGTAGAAGCTAAACCAGTGGAAGAAGCATTTCCACAAAATAAAAATGAGGGAGCGCCTAGAGTTAACTAATTTCATAGAATATTAATATCACTAAAGATTACAACTATGAAAATGTTTGCTGTAATAGTTGCTACAATTTGTTGGGGAAGTTTCGTGCTAACAGCACAGGAAAGTGTTGTACCATCTGCCGATCCAAATGCGCCAGAAATTAAGTTTGAAAGTGAAGTAATAGATTATGGTGTTATCCCTTATGATTCTGATGGAGTTAGAGAGTTTAAATTTAAAAATGTTGGGAAATCTCCATTAACCATTACGAATGTTCAAGGTGAATGTGGATGTACGGCCACCACTATTGATGGAAAACCCGGATGGCCTCAAGAACCCATTTTGCCCGGTAAATCTGGAACTATTAAAGTAAAATATGATACCAAAAGAATAGGTCGTTTTGAGAAAAACGTAACAGTAACATCCAATAGTAAATATCCGGTTATGAAATTGAAAATAAAAGGGGAAGTGAAACCAAAAGAATAAAAAGTATATATGAATTGTAATCCAAAATGCTCTGAAAAATTCAGAGCATTTTTTGTTTTAAATATTGACTTGAATATGCAGTCAATGTAATAACATTCAAATATATTTATCAACGCCAAAATAAGTTGAAAAAATTATACAAGGTAAGTTGTTCTAATTATTTCTTTATTTTGCCCGAAAACCCCTATGCAATTTGATATACTGAAATACGATTCATTTTCCAAAGCCAGAGCAGGACTTATACGAACTCAACGCGGGGATATTGAAACACCAATTTTTATGCCAGTGGGAACTTTGGGGACAGTGAAAGCTGTCCATCAAAGAGAATTGATGAAAGACATACAAGCACAAATTATTTTAGGGAATACTTATCATTTATACTTAAGGCCTGGAACAGATGTGTTGTATAAAGCAGGAGGGCTGCATCGTTTTATGGGATGGAATAAACCTATACTTACCGATAGTGGAGGATTTCAAATTTTTTCTTTATCTAAAATCCGAAAGATTACAGAAGAAGGCGCTCTGTTTCATTCACATATAGATGGTAGTAGGCACTTTTTTACACCTGAAAATGTAATTGAT
>JAOABO010000135.1 GCA_026418315.1 Bacteroidia bacterium | reverse complement strand
AGCAGACATTGTGTTTATTGCACTTCATGGTAAGCCCGGCGAAGATGGTACTCTTCAAAAACATCTGAAAGAATATTCCATACCCTTCAATGGCTCTGATGTACAAAGTTCTTCAACTACAATTAATAAATACATAACCAATGAAATTCTGAAAAAAAATAACATTCTCGTTGCAGAACATTTACTTATCAAAAAAGACGATTGGCAAAAATTTTCACTTCATATTAAATCCATCATTAAAGATGAAATCAAATATCCGCTAATTGCTAAACCAAGCGATGATGGATGTAGCAGCGCAGTTAAAAAAATAAAAAATGAACAAGAACTGGATGCCTATGCGTCTTTGATATTTAGAGAAACAGAAAAAGTTCCTGAAAAAGAAGCAGCATTACTAAACATCAAGCCCAATGAAGAAATTCCAATAAAAGATGAGTTTGTAATAGAAGAGTTAATCCAATCAAACGGAGCCAAAAGATTTTTGGAAATAACAGGTGGAATGCTAATTAAATATAATGAAAATGGAGAAAAAATATATGAAGTGTTTGAACCATCAGAAGCATTGGTAGAAGGAGATGTTTTAAGTTTAGAAGAAAAATTTTTGGCAGGTGAAGGACAAAACATAACACCTGCACGTTTTTCAAAAGATTCTGCTGAACAAAAAATAATTTCAGATTATGTAAAAGAACAATTAAGAAAAACAGCAGAGATACTCAATGTAGAAGGTTATTGCAGAATAGATGCTTTTGTAAGAATATTTGATAAAACCCATATAGAAGTCATTATCATTGAAGTCAATTCACTTCCGGGCATGACACCCGCTACTTGTATTTATCACCAAGCAGCTATTAATCAATACAAGCCCTATGAATTCATTGATGCTATTCTTTCTGAAGGAATGAAAAGATTCACTGTTTCAAAAACTCATACATGAAGCGCCATCTTGCTCTCACCGGCTTTATGGGAAGTGGTAAAACAACTATTGGCAAACAAATTGCAAATAATTCCGGTTTACCTTTTATTGATTTAGACGAATTTATTGAACAAAAAGAAAAAAAAACAATTGCAGAAATCTTTGAACAGTATGGAGAAGAAAAGTTTAGAAAATTGGAAAGTTTTTATCTCAATCAAATTCTTTCTACATCAGGTAATCTGGTTATTGCTTTAGGTGGTGGTACTATTTGTTTTCATAATAATTTGCAAAATGTATTAACGCATGCGTGGCTAATAACACTCATGCTCAAAGCAGAGGTTCTTACGGAACGACTTTGGAATGAAAAAGATAAAAGACCTTTGATTAAGAATCTAAATTCAAAGGAAGAACTAAAAACATTTATTGAAACAAAATTGCAAGAAAGGAAAATCTTTTATGAAAAAGCCGATTGGATATTACATTTATGATAAGTACAGTAAAGAAACTAAAAAATTATTTCATCATGTCTTCTAATTGTTTACCAACATTCGGTGCTTTTTCTGCCCCTGCTTCTGCTTCAAAATAGGGCATAGGAGTAAATCCAAAAAGTGAAGCAACAATATTTCCTGGAAAAAATTGTATAGATTTATTATAGTCCTTAACCAATTCATTGTATTTCATTCGTTGTACAGATATTCTGTTTTCTGTTCCCTCCAGTTCTGTTCTGAGTTCAGAAAATGCCTGATTGGTTCGTAGTTCAGGATAGTTTTCTGCCACAGCCAATAACCTGCTTAATGCTCCACTTAATTCTCCTTGTGCTTTTTTGAACTTTTCCATAGAGGCATCATCTAAGTTCTCTGCGTTGATGGTAATTTGTGTCGCTTTTGCACGAGCATTAATGACTTCTTCCAAAGTTGTTTTTTCAAAATTAGCTTGTGCCTTTACAGTACTTACAATGTTTGGAATTAAATCCATTCTTCTTTGATATTGCGTTTGTACTTGTTGCCATTGTGCTTTTGCCTCTTCTTTTTTAGATACAAATTGATTTCTTTTACTACACGTCCACATGCCTCCTAACACCAGTAAAATTAAAATTCCTATTAAGATGGTTTTTGCATTCATTGTATTTGATTTTATTTTAATGATTAATATTTTGCTCCGCCTGCTCCTATATTTTCAATAGGATGCCAGGTAGTTTTTATTTCACAGGTATCTATTATTAAATAAGGTGTTTCAGCATCCTCGCTTTTCCACCAATCTTTATTGTTCCACAAAATCACCCTCTTTACATTTAGGGGTGCTAAATCCTGAATGGTTGTAATAGATTTTTCATTGCTTTTAGCATACACAATTGCATTAACATCCATATGATTGGCAAAATAACTGAGTAGTTCGTTTTCAAAACCGGTGAGAATGTTGATAACACCAGAAGGTATGTCCGATGTTGCAAGCATCTCAGCCAACGTTATTGCATTTAACGGATATTTTTCTGATGCTAGAACTACGCAAGTATTTCCTGATAAAATAACAGGCATAATAACGGATACCAATCCTAAAAAAGAAGGACTATCAGGTGCAAGAATACTCACAACGCCTGTTGGCTCTGGAACTGAAAAATTAAAATGAGAGGATGCCACTGGATTAACTGTAGAAAAAATCTGAGAATATTTATCTGTCCAGCCCGCATAATATATTATCCTGTCTATTGCTGTAAGCACTTCTTCTTGGGCTTTCTTAAGTGGTATGTCTTGCAACAATAATTCATCTACTATTTGTTGTTTTCTTCCTTCCAGCATTTCAGCAAGACGATACAATATTTGACTTCTGTTTAATGCTGATTTGGATGCCCAGGAAGGTTGAGCCGCACGGGCTGCCACTACCGCATTTCTGAAATCCTTGCGGGAAGCACGGCAAACATTGGCAAGAACTTTATTCTTTTTATTTGTAATAACATAATACCTTCCACTTTCTGTTCTTGGAAATTGACCGTTAATAAATAATTTATATGTTTTCAATACTTCCAACCTTGACATAAAGATAAACGATTACTCTGCAAATGTACAATATAATTTTTGAAAGAATAAAGGAATCTTCATTACATCAGTCCCATCGGTGTTTTAATCCCCTTTTTACCATTACATTTTCGAGTGCTGTGCTGTGAAGAACAAGACACAAGTATGATTGTTATTCCAAACACAACTAAAAAAGACAAAAACCTTTTCATTTTACAATTTTTACTGCAAAAATAAGAAAAATATTTATAAATAGTTAATCCATAAAGGGATATCGATAATCCACAGGCGGTACCCATGTTTCTTTGATTGTTTGAGGACTTACCCATCTGTATAAATTCAGTTTAGAACCGGCTTTATCATTTGTTCCTGATGCTCTTGCCCCACCAAATGGTTGCTGACCCACAACAGCTCCCGTTGGTTTATCGTTAATATAAAAATTACCCGCACTATTGATTAATTTTTTACAAGCTAAGTCAATAGCATATCTATCAGTAGCGAATACTGAACCTGTAAGTGCATAGGTTCCTGTATTATTTACAACATCCAGCATTTCTGCATACTCATTGTCGTCATACACATAAATAGACAGAATGGGTCCAAATAATTCATTACACATGGTATAATAAGTTGGATTATCCACTTGTATTACTGTTGGCTCAATAAAGTAGCCCACCGATTTATCGTACTTACCACCCAACACAATTTTTACATCATTACTCTTTTTTGCATTTTCTATATGTTGTGCTAATTTATCAAAACTACTTTCATTGATTACAGCATTGATGAAATTTGAAAAATCCTCCACACCTCCCATTTTCATAGAAGATAAATCTTCTCCCAAATAAGTTTGAACATCTTTCCACAAGGACTTTGGAATATATGCTCTGGAGGCAGCAGAGCATTTTTGCCCCTGATATTCAAAAGCACCTCTGGATAACGCTACAGCCACAGCTTTTGCGTCGGCCGATGGATGAGCAATAATAAAATCCTTACCCCCTGTTTCTCCCACAATTCTTGGATATGAACGATAGTGATGAATATTGTTTCCTATTTGTTTCCAAATAGATTGAAACACTTCAGTAGAACCCGTATAGTGAATACC
>JAOABO010000134.1 GCA_026418315.1 Bacteroidia bacterium | reverse complement strand
GGATATCGGAAGGGATTTTACCATTATATTTTTCTGTTATCACCCTTGCCATTTCTACCAGATTTTTAGATTTGACATTAGGGTAACTGCAGCTTTTTATGTATTGAAAAACCTGACTGGGAGTGGCTTGAGCCAATGATTCAAAATTGGGATATGCTTTAAATAGGCCAGGAGTGATTTGATTGACTCTTTTATCTGTACACTGTGCAGAAAGAATAACGGCCACTAATAATTCATAGTTGTTGGTGTACTTTAGTTCAGTGGTTGGATGAGGGTTTTGTTTTTCAAATACTTTGAAAATGTTCAGAACTTTTTTTTGTAATGTTTTAATGGTTGGTTGCTCTGACGACATATTTTTGTATATCAATGTATTTTACCTATAATACATTTTTTTAGTTTTTCAGTATGAATGTATTTTTTCATTACAGTGCTAATGTCGGCTGGTTGGATGGTTCTTATACGGTCTAAAAATAAATTGTAATATTCTTTATCAAGGTGTTGTGTCAAAAGCATTTTCCATAAATTATCTTGTTTCATTATACCATCTGTGTTGTCAAGAATTTCACCGGCTATATAACTTTTTACAATATGTAGTTCTTCTTCATCTGGTTCAGTATTTTGTAATATTTGTATTTGCTGAATACATTCATCAATGCTGGCTTGTGTATATTCTGCTTTGACTTCGGACGCAATAGTGAAAACTGAAAAGGAATTGTAAGTTGTAAGTGATGAATAAATACCATAGGTGTATCCTTTTTCTTCTCTGATTACATTCATTAATCTTGATCCAAAATATCCGCCTAATAAAGTGTTTGCAATAAGAAAATCAAAGTAATCAGAATCTTTGCGTGTCAGCGTAATATCTGTTCCTATTCTAATGGCCGACTGCAAAGCATCAGGCATTTGCATGTAAATATGTTTTTCATTAGATTGCGGTAAGGGAATATGCTCTTCAAACTGATGTTGCGCTTGATGAAAATTATCTTTACCAAAACTATTTTCAATAAGTTGTAATAGAGTATGATCTATATTTCCTGAAACAAAGGCAAAGCCGTTTTTTGGATGTATATGTGTGGTAAAAAAATACAGTAAATCATCTCTTGTAATGTTCTGATAATCTTCGGGTGTTCGTAATTTATTTAATGGATGTTCATTTCCATAAATGATTTTAGAGTAATGCCATTGAGCTAAAGTAGAAATATTTTTAATCTGTGTTTGGTACTGTTCCACATGGTTTTTGATATAGATTTGCAGTTCATCCGGTGGAAAGTTGGCATACTTAATAATTTCTTCAATTATAGGCAGCACATACATTGCATTTTTCTTTAAAAAAGTAAACTGCATTTTTGTATATACAGAAGCTGGTTCAATGGAGTAAAAAACACCATAATACTCTAACATTTCAGAAATTTCACGGGAAGAGTGGAGGAGTGTTCCCATTCCTATAAGGTAAGTAAAGGCCTCTGCAAGTAGTTTCTTTTGCTGATGAATAAAACCTGCTTTGAAAAATAAAGTAAATTGGATAATTTCACTCTCTGAAGAGTGAAGGTAATACAAATTTAATTGATTTTTAAATGTTGTATGATGGAGTGGTAATAACTCAATTTTTTCAATATTTTTGACAGGTGGTGCTATGGTTCGGTCTAACATGGATTTAAAATTTAAGGTAATAGGTATGGCTGATGTTGATTGTATTTTTGAAGTGTTCTTATTCCTGATGAAGAAATGTGCTCATAGATTTTATCACAAAAGATATTGACTATTTTTATTTTTGGATACAATTCTTGCATATAACGGTATTGATTTTGTTCATAATGAAAGTCAGTAGAGTTTCTTAATCCGCGTATAACCATCACATCATAGTTTAAAGATTTTAAAAAATCAGTTAGTAGGGTGTTGTAAAATTCTATTTGTCTGTTTTGTATAGTGTAGGGAATAGGGAACGTCCTTGTTGGTTTATCAGGGTTTTCTCCAAACGCAATAATCACTTTATCAAAAATACGTTCGGCTTTTTGTAGAATATTGTAATGACCTTTATGAAAAGGATTGAAACTACCTGGAAATACGGCGATTTTAGGTTGAAATACATGTAAATAATCTATGAGGTGGTTGAGAATATTGGATTCATTTATTTTATTCAGATGATTTATTCTTTCTTGTTTGTATATTGAGTAGTCAATATGTTGAAAGGATTTAAAGTAAAATTTTTCAATCCATAATTGTTGTTGGAAGTTTTTTTTTCTGTAACAAGAAATGTCGTCTGTAAACAATATCATAAGTATGTTTGCGAAATTACAGAATTATTAATGTTTTTTCAAAAACAATAAAACTTCAGGTTTTTCATGCAGATTTTTTGCAAGGTATTGTATTCTTACAGAGCAATCATTACATTGGCAGCCAAAAGTAATGAATAAAAATAAATTTTGTCAAAGCTGTGGAATGCCTATAAAAAAAGACCCTGCAGGCGGGGGTACAAATGCAGATGGTACAAAAAGTGATAAGTATTGTAGTTATTGCTATCAGAATGGGAAGTTTTTATTTAGTGGTACTCTTAAAGAGTTTCAGGATTTTTGCAGAAAAAAGATGATGGAAGGGGGGCATTCAAAATTCATTGCGTGGCTTTTTACAAGGGGAATGGGAAGGTTGGAAAGATGGAAAACTAAATAATGTTTTAGGTATTGATTAATCTTTAATCAAATTAATAAACTCTTTTCTGGTAGCGTCTTCCAAAAACACGCCGGAAAAAGCAGAAGTAGTGGTAATGCTATGTTGTTTTTGTACACCACGCATTTGCATGCANAAATGTGCACACTCTATAACCACGCCTACACCTAATGGATTTAAAGTTTCTTGCAAACAATCTTTGATTTGATTGGTTAAACGTTCTTGTACTTGTAATCTTCTGGCGTAAGCATCTACGACACGTGCTAATTTACTTAATCCTACTATTTTTCCATTTGGAATATAGGCCACGTGTGCTTTCCCAATAAAGGGTAATAAATGATGTTCACACAAACTAAATACTTCTATGTTTTTTACTAATACCATTTGAGAATAATCTTCTTCAAAAATAGCTGATTTAATAATTTCAATAGCGTCTAAATGATAACCATGTGTGAGAAATTGAATAGATTTTGCGGCTCGCTCGGGAGTTTTAAGTAAGCCATCTCTACTAATATCTTCGCCTACGGTTTTTAAAATGTTTTCATAGGCATCTTTTAATATCTTTGTTTTTTCTGTGTTGTAGAGATCTATTCGGAAGTAATTTTCAAATTCTTCCCAGTCGGTGATAATAGGTTTTTTATTCTCCATAATATTCTGCAAAGTTGTTATCTGTTTCTTGAATTTTTACACAATGTAATTGTGCACCAAAAGATTTTATTTTTGGTTCAATTAAATTCCATATAAATATACATAGGTTTTCTATACTTGGAAGATGAGTTTTAAAATAATCAATTTCCACATTTAAATTTTTATGGTCTAATAAATCTACTACATCGTTTTTTAGTATATCGCTTAAATCAAATAAATTCATTATAAATCCAGTGTCAGGGTTTATTTTTCCTTTGATGGTTACATACAGTTCATAGTTGTGTCCATGAAAGTTTGGATTAGCACATTTTCCAAATGCCTTTAAATTGTCTGCTTCATTCCATGCGGGGTTATATAATTTATGTGCGGCATTAAAATGTTCTTTCCTTGTAATATATATCATACTGCTGCAAAGTTGCAAATTTTTAATCTAAACTTAAATATTTATTTTCAATACCTTTGTGTGTTGGCAAAAAAGTGAAATCAATTTTTTTTATATATTTGAATTTGTGTTTGATAAATTTCCAGGTTGCTCAACAGATTTTTTATATCGATACTGTAGAAATTGAAGGGAATAAAAAAACCAAATATAATATCATTTTAAGAGAGTTTGTAAAAAAACAGGGTGATACTGTACATGCTGAAAAGCTGCAATATGTTATTCAACGAACACAGCAAAATATTTTCAACACTAATCTATTTGTTTTTGACACTGTGT
>JAOABO010000133.1 GCA_026418315.1 Bacteroidia bacterium | reverse complement strand
ATTGGAAACTGTTTCAGATGTTCTGTGAAATTTACCCACAATTAAAAAAACAACTTTTTATTGCCATCTTTGCTGTGCCTTCTACAGCTTTCTGGACATCAGGAATCATGAAAGATACAGTTACTTTGTCTGCGGTATGTTGG
Source organism: Bacteroidia bacterium (assembly GCA_026418315.1). Taxonomy (GTDB): domain Bacteria; phylum Bacteroidota; class Bacteroidia; order B-17B0; family Aurantibacillaceae; genus BPGX01. The sequence goes on along the minus strand of JAOABO010000133.1, from coordinate 4,022 downwards.
TATTTATACGGTTTTTACAACTTGCTTATTAGAAAAAAAATGAACTGGTATTATTGGTTGGCTATTATTTCGGCTATATTCATACATTTAAATGTCAAACCATACGTGCTCTACGCATTATTGCCAGGTTCTCTTATATGGTGGAGTGTAAGCGCCTTAGATAAATACAATGTAAGTTTTGTACGCTCTTTACTCACCATGGTTCTCATTACCATAGGCAGCATCATTGGTTTTTTTGCCTTAAGTTTATTGAGTAATAAAATGGGTGATTATGCAGTAGATAGAGTAATAGAAAAATCTGACATAGTAAGAAGTGATTTAAAGAGAGATGCCTACAAAGGTAATTCTTTTGATATAGGAGAATATGATAAGTCCATATCAGGAATGATTGGTATTGCCCCTAAAGCCATATTCGCCGGATTATTTCGCCCTTCTATATTAGACACAAAAAATGTAGTCATGTTCATATCTGCAATTGAAAACACCATTCTGCTGGTTCTCTTAATCAGATTATTTTGGAAATACAAATGGAAAACTATTTTTCTTGTTATTTATAATCAATCTATTGTTCTGTTTATGCTTATTTTCTCTCTGTTTTTTTCTTTTTCGGTAGGATTAAGTATTTCAAATTTTGGCTCACTGGTTCGTCTTAAAACACCCGCTTTACCCTTCTTTGTATTATCCTTGTTTATTATTGATTATTATTGCAAACAGATAAAAATGCAACAATACTTTTATACACCTCAAAATACGTTAAAAGAAGATTTTGTGTCTCAACATCATTGAGCAAAAAACTAAAACCATTATGCCTACCAAACTTGAAAAATTCTCACAATTCAAAAAATTTAATAATGCTTTTACTTATTTGTATCAAGATTATATTTTAGATACCCAACCCTTCCATTTGTTTAATCAATGGAATGTGCATTTTTTTCACAACAATCATCCTATCATACTTGAAATTGGCTGTGGCAGAGGAGAGTATACTGTTGGATTGGCATCAAAATATCCGCATCAAAACTTTATTGGCATTGATTATAAAAGCAATAGAATGTGGATGGGTGCAAAATATGCCTTAGAAAATCAATTAAAAAATGTGGCATTTATCAGAACAAAAGTTGAATTTTTGGATAAAGTTTTTGCTCCTCTTGAAATCAGCGAAATATGGATAACTTTTCCTGACCCTCAAATACAAAAATCCAGAGAAAAGAAAAGATTAACTCATCCCCGCTTTCTTGAACACTACAAAAAATTCCTGAAAAAAAATGGCATTATCCATCTGAAAACAGATAACGATATTTTTTTTAATTATACATTAGAAACTCTGAAAAACTTAAATATCACTCCTTTGTTATACACTTATAATTTGTATCAAGAAAAAGACAATACTGAATTAAATGAAGTAAAAAGTATTCAAACCTACTACGAAAAATTATTTTCAGAACAGGGCCATAGCATTAAATACTGTAAATTTCAACTAATATGAAATTAAAAAAATTACCCCACAAAAGACATTTCATTTCCCAACTGCAAAAAGCATTTTTGATTACCATGCTCATCGTTCTATTTTCTTTAGGATTTGGCACAATTGGTTATATGTATTTTTTTCAATTAAATTGGGATGATGCAATATATAATGCCTCTATGATTTTAACTGGTATGGGACCAGTTGCTCCTGCCAACACCACGGCTGCAAAATTATTTGGTTCTTTTTATGCATTATTCAGCGGAGTGGCTTTTCTTACCTCGGTATCAGTAATGCTCACTCCCATTTACAGAAGGTACATTCACAAAGTACATATCAGTATGTATGAACATGGACAAGATTAACATGGTTGTCTTTGCCATTCACAGACCATTCAGAGCACCTAATGAAAGATACAGATGGATGCAATATGAAAATTATCTGAAACAAAATAATATTAATGTCAATTATCTGTTCATTGTAAATGAAAATGATGATAAAATTTTATTTCAATCTCACAACCTACTGCTAAAATTTTTTATTTACATGAAAACCTTTCTTAAAAGATGGAAACAAATTCATACCCTAAATAAATGTGATGTAATCATTATTTACCGTGAATTACACTGGTTTGGATTTTTGTCAAAATACTTTCTTAATATCATCAGAAAAAAAACAAAAAAAATAGTTTTTGACTTTGACGACGCTATATGGTTACAATCTCACAATGCATTCATCAACTTTATTAAACACCCCTTATCCAAAACAATACTGTATCTTCAAAAATCCGACACCGTCATTGCAGGTAATACATTTCTTGCTAACTTTGCTTTACAGTATAACACAAACACACATATTATTCCCACAGTTGTAGATACCAATTACTTTCAACCATTACCAACAACAGAAAAATCAAATAGAACTATTACCATCGGATGGATGGGAAGTCACAGCACCATCTCTCATTTAAAACTCATTATTCCAATTTTGAAAAAAATCAAAGAAGTTTATCCTGAAGTGCAGTTCAAGTTTATTGCAAAAAAAGAATATATTCCTGAATTAAATATTTTTATAGAAGATTGGGATAAAGAAACAGAAATTCAAGTGTTGAATACCTTCGATATTGGCATTATGCCCCTACCAGATGACAAATGGAGCCAAGGCAAATGCGGATTAAAGATACTAACCTATCTTGCCTGCGAAATTCCTTGCATTGCCAGCAATGTGGGTGTTAATTCTGAAATTATAAAAAAAACTCAAGGTGGTTTTGTTTGTAGCACAGAACAAGAATGGTTAGAAAAACTCAGCTTACTCATAAGCAATAACAATGTAAGACAAACTATGGGAAAAATTGGAAGAAAAGGAATAGAAAAACATTATTCAATTCAGGCATGGAAAGAAAAGTTTTTAAATACCATCATCTCTTAATTCTGTTTCATTTTCTCTGGTACAACATTCACCTGCATGCTCAAGATGCATTGTTTAGAAAATGGACAATATCTGCCAATGCAGAAGTGTATTACAATTATCATATCTTTTATCCCAATAAAGTGAATGACACCCCTTTTTTTGTTTCTTACAATCAAAATAATCTTTTAGACATCAACTTACTCAACATGAATGTACAATATACTTCTACCCAATTTCGGTTTGAGATTTCACCCATGTATGGCTCTTATGCTCGTTTTAATATGGCAGATGAACCTGCTCCGCTTAATTTTATTGACAGATTAAACGCTGGAATAAAATTATCATCACAACAAAAACTATGGTTAGATGTAGGTATACTACCCTCTCATATTGGCTTTGAATCCAATTACGGACATGAAAATTGGTTAGCTTCCCGCATGATTACTTCTGATAACACTCCTTACTACGAAACAGGTGCCCGTATTCAATATATAACAAATAATAATAAATGGCTCATGAACTTAAACTTACTTAGCGGATGGCAAAATATAACCTATCTATTTAATCTTCAGGCACCCGCTTTCGGACATCAAATTCAATATTTTCCCGATCATCATTGGACTATTAACTCCTCTTCTTTTGTTGGCTTTTTTCCAACATCTTATCCCAGATACTTTCATAACTTTTACCTAACTTACAAGAATAAAAAAATAAGTACTGCATTATTATTGGATGTAGGATATCAAAAACATACATGGTATTCGTATGGTATAGCCATCAAATACACACTTCAAAAACACCTTGCTATCTGCACACGTTTTGAACAATACTACGACCCTCATAATGCTCTTCTAAAATACCTTCCATTTTCATGCAATGCTATCAATTTTTCACTTGGTTGTAATTTCAATTTTCTTAAATACTTTCAATTCAAAACAGAATACCGTTATTTTTCGGCTACAGCACTACTATTTCCAAAAAACGATATACCTTATCAATCTTCTACCCAAGCTATCATTTTTAATACACTTATTTTTCATTTATGAACAAAACTCAAAACATCTCTTTTTCTACATTTGAACAATTCACAGAAAATCTGCAGTATTCCAACAACTGCATTATTCTTTCAGAAAAAACAATTTACACA
>JAOABO010000132.1 GCA_026418315.1 Bacteroidia bacterium | reverse complement strand
GGGCACACTGCTTGGGTTTAAATCTCTTACATTTTTCTTACAAGTTTCTTCCATCTTTTCTTTTCCGCCAACTTTTATCTATTGACCCATCTGTCGTTCATAAAAAAAATGTGTTTGATGAAAATTTCTTTAGAACGTTCAAAGTAGGATTAGCAGCCGGACTGGATAAAAATGCTCAGTATATTCAAGCATTAGCAGCTTGTGGCTTTGATTTTATTGAAATTGGAACAGTTACACCTCGTCCCCAGCCAGGTAATCCAAAGCCAAGATTGTTTCGTTTGATAAAGGATGAAGCCATTATCAACAGAATGGGCTTTAATAATGATGGTGCAGATGTCATTTATCAGCGATTAAAACAATTGAAAGAAAAAAACAATCATATTGTCATTGGTGCCAATATTGGTAAAAATAAAGACACTCCTAATGAAGAAGCCATTAATGATTATTTATATTGCTTTAGAAAATTATATGCAGTTGCCGATTATTTTGTAGTGAATGTGAGTTCGCCCAATACGCCTAATTTAAGAGCATTGCAGGAAAAAGATGCATTAACTACTATTTTATCTGCCCTGAAAAAAGAAGAACAATCTTTGCGATTCCTTTCTAAACACGATATAGTTTCTAAGCCCATCTTTCTTAAAATTGCTCCGGATTTATCTGATGAACAACTAAAAGATATAAGTGAGGTAATTATTCAAACTGGTATTACAGGAATAATCGCTACAAATACAACTATTTCAAGAGAAAATATTGTATATGAAAAAAATATTGATAAATACGGTGCAGGTGGGTTAAGTGGTAAACCACTGTTTGAAAAAAGTTTAAAAGTGGTAAAAAAATTACGAAACCTTTTGCCAAAAGAAAAAACTATTATTGGGGTAGGCGGTATTGACAGTGTTGAAAAAGCCCTGCAAATGAAAGAGGCAGGTGCTGATAGTATTCAGATATATACTGCATTTATTTATCGTGGGCCTAAAATTATTTCAGAAATAAAAAGAAAAATGCTGTGATTATGGATAGAATTTATCTTACAGAATGCCCGAGAGATGCTATTCAAGGCATCAAAGCATTCATACCTACTGATTTAAAATTAGAATACCTGCAACAATTATTAAAAGTAGGTTTTGATTACCTGGATTACGGGAGTTTTGTTTCTTCAAAGGCCATCCCACAAATGCAAGATACATTTGCCATCACTTCAAAATTAAATCATTATTCAAATACAAAATTGTTAGCCATTATTGCCAATTACAGAGGAGCACAAGATGCTGTACAATTTGAGAATATTCATTATTTGGGCTTTCCTTTATCTGTATCTGATACTTTTCAGCAACGGAATACCAATGCATCTATTGCCGAAGCATTTGAGAGAATTAAAGAAATACAAAACTTATGTGTTCAATATCAAAAACAATTACGCGTTTATTTATCTATGGCATTTGGCAATCCATACAATGAAGATTGGAGCGCAGAAAAAGTCATTAACATGGCAGAACAATTATATGCAATGGGCATCCGATATATTGCATTGGCAGATACCATAGGATGTTCTAATAAAGACAATATTACTTATTTGTTTTCAAATTTATTGCGTGCATTGCCGGATGTAAAATGGATAGCGCATTTACATTCTACGCCTGCTACTGCATTTGAAAAAATTGAAGCCGCCTATCAAAGTGGTTGTCGGTATTTTGATAGTGCTATTATGGGCTTTGGAGGATGTCCCATGGCAAAAGATGAATTAACGGGAAATATTGCAACAGAAGTCATATTAGAGTTTGCACAAAAAAACAAAATTAAATTGCAAATAAATTATGAAGAATTATACAAAGCACAAGAAATTGCAAGAAAAATTTTTAATCAATATCATTGAAACTAACCAAATGGATTTAACACCAATCAAAAAAAATACAATTGATATATATTGTGGATTTTTGTTGCTAAGGGAGATTTAAATACAAGCCAATACCAAAGATGAAATATTTTTTTTCTTAGTTTCGAAAGTATATTCATCTGCTGAATGTTAGGATACATAAGTGTGTAATTTAATTGTATCATATTGTTTTTACAAATACTCTCAATAATTTGAATATCTTTTGGGCTCATCTTTTTCCAATCTTCTTTAAATTCGCTGCTTACCGGTTTTGACAATGCAATGTACTTTTTTAATTTATTTTCTGTTAGGTAAAATTTGGTTTCCTCTATGAATTCCTTTACTCTCATATGATAATCCCATATTTTTTCATTATATGTTAATCCAAGAAATTTCAAAATTTCCTGAATAGTATGTGTAGGATTTTCAACAAATTTTTCATATTGAAAAAGATAACATTTATCAGGATATTCTTGTAATAATTTCAAAGTTTCATTGGCATAGAAGTTCCACATCACTGCTTTACCTTCATGTCGCATTCTGGCATACAGAAACCTTCCACTTGGTGCTCTTTTTATATATGAGTAACTTTGGGCTCTTGGGTCCCTGATATTAATAATAAATTTGGTTTCTGGAAAAATTTCCAAAAGTTTCTTAGCACAAAAAGTATAGTAAGGTACTTTGTGAATTATATGAGTAATAATGGATTTATCTCTCTTTGGAGCATCATATACTTTATTAATAGACAATGCCATTCTAATAAACATTTCCCTCTTGTCCAAATTTTCATCGAATGCAGAATTAAATAAATCTTCATCTATTTTTTTTGCCCAGTAAGTGTCCGGAAAATTATTTAAGAATGTACGTCTTTCTAATCGCTTTAAATATTTTAAGGCAATCTCTTTATTTTTTTTTGAGTCCGAACTGTTTTTGAGCAATAAGATATTTTTTATTTCCGGAATACCATAAATATTAGGATGAGAGTTCAATATATACAACAAAAGCGTAGTGCCACCCCTCCCATGCCCCAATATAAAATTATATTTTACTTTTGAAAAATCCATTTTTTTGCAAATCTAAACAAATTATCTGATGATATAAAAACAACAAAAATTATAAGGATTATTTTCCAAAACTAGCTTAAAAATTAATCTTTCGTTTTTTATTACCTTTGCCCCAACACACCTATTCGATGAATGAAAAAGTTTTAGAACAATATTTTGACCGACTCTTCCCGATATGTCGTAGCATCACAGGAAACGGAGTGAGGGAAACGCTAAAAATATTATCAGAAATAATTCCGCTGAATATATATGAAATACCAACCGGAACAGAAGTGTTTGATTGGACTATTCCCAAAGAGTGGAATATTCAAGATGCCTATATCAAGACGCCTGATGGAAGAAAAATATGCAACTTCAAAGAACACAACTTGCATGTTGTAAACTATTCTGTCCCTGTTTCCAAAAAAATCACATTGGATGAGTTAAAAAAGCACTTGCATACCTTGCCCAATAAACCACATGCTATTCCTTATGTAACTTCATATTACAAAGAAAACTGGGGTTTTTGTATGACTTATGAAGAATATCAAACATTGCCCAAAAGTGGTGAATATGAAGTAGTTATCAATAGTTCGCTCACTCATGGCTCACTTACTTATGCAGATTGTGTTTTGCAAGGAGAAAGTAAAGATGAAATTTTAATTTCTACTTATGTGTGTCATCCGAGTATGGCCAATAATGAATTATCAGGGCCATTAGTGAGTATGTTTTTGTATCAACAACTGGCTCAACTAAAAAAAAGAAAATATACCTATCGCTTTGTATTTGTTCCAGAAACTATAGGTGCTTTGGTTTACTTAAAAAAACACGGAGAATATCTGAAAAGATACTGCAAGGCAGGGTATGTGGTAACTTGTATCGGAGACCGGGGCATTTTTCATTACAAACAATCTAAATATGCTAATACATTAGCAGACAAAGCCGCTATACATACGTTACAACACTCAAAAAAACTATTTCGTGTATTGCCATTTTATCCGGGCGGAAGTGATGAAAGACAATATTGTTCGCCTGCATTTAATTTACCTGTTGGCTCATTGATGCGTACACCTTATAGAGAATTTCCAGAGTATCATACTTCTTTAGATAACAAAGATTTTATTTCTTTTCAATCTATCCAAGAAAGCATTGAGATGTATTTTAATATAATGCTTACATTAGAAGTCAATGAAAAGTACCTCAATACCATGCCTTATGGAGAGCAACAATTAAGCAAGAGAGGATTATATATAGG
>JAOABO010000131.1 GCA_026418315.1 Bacteroidia bacterium | reverse complement strand
CAGCATTTTGATTATATGTGTAGGAAACTTAAATTTTGGAGGTTCAGGCAAAACACCTTTAACTAATTATTTAATTGAATTATTAAAAACTCGTTACAAAATAGCCGTGCTAAGCCGTGGTTACGGAAGAAAAACAAAAGGATTTAGAATAGTGCAAGTAAATGATAATTTTATAGAATGTGGAGATGAGCCCCTGATGTATAAGTTGAAACATCCGGATATTATTGTGGCAGTTTGTGAAAACAGAGTAGAGGGTGTACGGCAATTATTACACCTTTATCCTGATTTACAAATTATACTTTTAGATGATGCTTTTCAGCACAGAAAAATAAAAGCTGATTTTAATATACTGGTAAGCGATTTTTCTTTACCCTTTTACAAAGATCAATTGTTTCCGCTTGGTTCTTTAAGAGACCTCAAAAGCAGAGTAACAGCAGCTGATATGCTGATATATACAAAAACACCTGATAATACTGATAATTCAATTGTTCAGCAGGTAGTTCATCAAACAAAAACCTATTTTTCTAAAGATATTTTTTTTAGTGGTATTGAATATGCCCATGTTTATTCTATTAATACCTTACAAAAAATTAATCCATATACCGAATTGTCTAAATACAATTGCATATTGGTAACTGGTATAGCCAATCCATCACCCTTAGCCGTGTTTATCAAAGAATATGCTCAGCATTTTTATCATCTTTCGTTTCCGGATCATCACGCTTTTACAGACAAAGATTGGGATTTAATAAAAAATATCTATACAGAATGGCAAAAAAAATATCCACCTGTCATTATTATTACAACTGAAAAAGATGCTATGCGTCTGAAAATTTTTACATCTTCCCATTCTAATTTACCTATCTTTGTTGCCCCTATTTCTTTACAATTTATAAATCATTCAAAAATATTTTCACAACAAATTCTTAACTATGTTAGAACTCATCCAACAATCAGCGCATCACATTCTTGAAAAAACTAATCATTTCAAACCTACAATAGGAATCATTTTGGGCAGTGGACTTGGCGGCTTGGTAAAGGAAATAGAAGTAAAATATACCATACCTTACACTGAAATTCCTAATTTTCCACAATCTACTGTACATGGGCATAAAGGGCAACTGATATTGGGCTATTTATCTGGCAAGCCAGTGTTGGCTATGCAAGGGCGCTTTCATTTTTATGAAGGGTATGATATGAAGCAAATAACTTTTCCTGTCCGTGTAATGAAACAGATGGGGATAGAAAAATTAATTGTCAGTAATGCTGCAGGCGGTATGAACCCTGAGTTTCAATTAGGAGAACTGATGATTATTAAGGACCATATTAATTTGTTTCCATCCAATCCTTTAATAGGGAAAAATGATGATACTTTAGGACCACGATTTTTAGACATGAGCGAAGCATATTGCAAAGAATACAGAGAATTAGCCAAACAAATTGCAGAAAAAAATAACATTCGTGTAAAAGAAGGCGTATATTTGGGCGTGAGTGGACCATGTTTTGAAACCCCTGCAGAATACCGTGCATTCTGGCGGCTGGGAGCCGACGCAGTTGGTATGAGCACAGTACCTGAAGTAATTGTGGCAAAACACGGAGGAATGAAAGTTTTTGGAATGAGCATCATCACCGACCTTGGTATAGAAGGACATGTAGAAAATGTATCGCACGAAGAAGTATTAAAAGTGGCTACTGCTCAGGAACCAAAAATGACTCTTATTGTAAAAGAACTCATTAAAATGATAGGATAAGTCAATCAACAAATAAATTTTATTTATAGACACTCTGCCTTTATATTTCATACATTTGAAACCCCATGAGAAGTGTATATAAAATATTATCGGTTATTTTAATCCTGTATTCTCTTGTCGCAGGGTTGCTCAATGATGTTCCAAGATTACCCATATTGAATGAAAGTATTCGCAATTTGTATTTTCATGTCCCCATGTGGTTCGTGTTGATATTTCAGATGAGCGTTTCCCTTTTTTATGCAATAAAATTTTTAAACCACAATCAATTAAAAGATGATATGATAAGTGTGAGTGCTGCTCAAATTGGATTTTTCTTTTCTATTCCGGGCATCCTTACAGGAATGCTTTGGGCAAAGGTAACATGGGGAACATACTGGACATTTTCTGACCCAAAATTAAATGGTGTGGCTATGGCTGTTTTGATTTACACGGCATATTTTATTTTGAGAAATTCAATTGAAGATGAGTTCAAAAGAGCAAGATTGTCAGCAGTATATAATGTTTTTGCTTACGTTATGATGATGGTATTTATTATGATTCTGCCAAGGTTAACCGATTCTCTTCATCCGGGTAATGGTGGTAATCCTGCATTTAGTCAGTATGATTTAAATAATAATATGAGAATAGTTTTTTATCCTGCAGTACTTGGATGGATATTGTTTAGTATTTGGCTCATGGAAATAAAAATAAAAATTGCATCAATAAACAAAAAAATTCAGGAATATGAAGCAAAGTGACATTGAAATGGCTGATATGTTACGTGAAAGTGGTAAAATATATGCTGTGATTGCTGTAATAGCACTCATATTTTTTTCCATTATTGTTTATTTAATTTTTCAAGATAGAAAAATAAAACAACTTGATAAAAAATTAGAAGAGTTAGAAAAGCAAAATCAATAAAGTATATGAAAAAAATTTATATTCTTGCTATTATTATTATTGCAATAGGAATAGGAGTGATACTCACTTCATTGAACAGCACCGCTACTTATTCTAATTTTAAGGAAGCAATGCAAAATCCTGATAACGAATATCATATTGTTGGAAAAAGAGACACTACGTTACCAGAAATATACAACCCATTGCAAAACCCCGACAAATTTGAATTTTACATGATTGATCAAAATGGAGATAAAAAGAAAGTCATATTGCTTAAAAGCAAACCACAAGATTTTGATAAAAGCGAACAAATTGTTGTGATAGGAAAAATGAAAGATAGTGTTTTTGAGGCAAGCGATATTTTAATGAAGTGTCCATCAAAATACAACGATATACAACAAAGATAAAAATAACGTCTAATTAAAATGAATTAGTAAACACAAATAATTAAAAGCAATATTTGTTAGTTACTTATTCTTGACCAGGTAGGCAAGTGACGTGACCTACAAATTCATGTTTATTTCCTTTCATGTCTCTGACATAAATTTTGTAAACGTAAACATCTTGTGTGACTTTTCCTGGATTACCTTTGACACTTCCGTCCCATCCTTTTTTGAAGTCGTTACTTTCAAATATTTTTTCACCCCACCTATCGAAAATAAGCATTTTGTAATTAGATTCGTCAATGCCAATGCCTTTAGGTTGGAAGATGTCATTTAAGCCATTTCCATCTGGGGTAAAAACATTAGGGATGTAAATATGGAATTCGGGCTCTACATACAATACTTTAGCGATGTTGTCGTAACAACCTTGATTATTCATGGCGATGAGAATGACGGTGTAAGTGCCTGCATATAGATATTCATGAGAAGGATTAGTCAGATAGCTGATATTATAGAGAGGATTAGCATAATCACCGAAATTCCAGGTATAGCTGGTAGCGCCGATACTTTGATTAAAGAAAGTGACTTGAGGTTCTAATATATTCACACTCCAGCTGCTGGCAGTAAAGTCAGCGGAGGGCTTAGGGAATACTTCTATGTAATTGGTGGCGACAGAGGAAGTTGTACATCCATTAGAGTTGGTTACTACGAGCGTAGGGGTGTAGAAGCCGCTTTGGGTGTAAGTTGTAATGGCTTGAGGGTTATTAGAAGATTGTCCATTTCCGAAGGTCCATTGGAAGTTATCATTTGAGCCATTGCTAAAGCCGTGATATTGGACGGTAAGTGGGACACAACCTTTTTGAGGCATTGCACTAAAACTGATAACGGGATTGGGATTGACGTTCACTGTAATTTGGGCGATGGCATCGGGCATAGTACAGCCATCACTTATGATAACGGTATAAATATTTTGACTGCCCAATTGATAATTTGCGGTTACGGTGATGGAGGGGTTAGTCATTGTGTTACTCCATAAATAGGTATAAAGTCCTCCATTACCTGGGCTGGTGATGGTAGGATAGATAGTGGCGGGTAATCCATCACAAACGGTGGTCTGCATACCTGCGGCTAATAATGGAGGTAGTACAGTTATTTTTGTTTGAGCGATGTGAGAGGGGCAGTTTTGAGCATCTATTGCTTGGACGGTGA
>JAOABO010000130.1 GCA_026418315.1 Bacteroidia bacterium | reverse complement strand
GTCAATGGGTCTGCTCCATCTACTTATACCTGGAATGGAATTTGTCCACCCTACACACCACAACTTGTTATGCTCAATAATGTCAGCTTTAGTCCACTACCTACCACCAACACATTACAGATAGGTGTTACCTCTATTAATAACAATACAGACCAAAACAATACTAATGATGTTATTACCAAAACCATTCCGACAACCACTCTGATTGCACCAAGGATCAATATGCAAATGGATTTTACACAAGATCAATATGGCTCAGAAATTCAATGGAAAGTAAAAGATGACGCTACCGGAACGATTGTTGCCCAAGACGGACCTTGGTCTGACTTATCTACATCTGGTACTCTCTTACACACTAAAACATTTACACTCATTCCAAATAATTGTTACCGATTAGAAATAACTGACGATTATGGTGATGGTGCTTGTTGCAGCTTTGGCAGTGGAAGTTATGATTTAAAATCGGGGGGAAATTCTATTTTCTCAGGACCTGCCAATTATGGAAAAGGACTAACAAAGTGGTTTAAAACAGATGTGAATGCCGGTATTACTAATTTAGCTCATACCCAAAATTTATTAAGTATTTATCCTAATCCTAGCGATGAAAAACTATATATTCAAATCAATAGCCCAAAAGAAGATATTTACTCTTTCTCTATTATTAATCAACTAGGACAAATTATTTATGCTGACAAACAAAACATTGTTGGTGAAAAAAAGATTGAAATGAATGTAAAAAACCTAACACCTGGTCTTTATCATATTAATATCCATTCATCAGAACATACTTTTAGTAAAAGCATTAATATCATTCACTAATCATCTATCTCTATGAAAAAATTATTTTTATTTTCATACCTTATTATAGGAACTTATTTGTGCTCACAAAATAGTATACATCTTGTAAGCACAAACCCTGCGGGCACAAGTACTATTTCTGTAATTAACAATGGTGGTGGTTTCACTGTAACCACCACCCCTTCATCATCTGATGTGCCAAGTAAATTTCGTTTTTACAATACAAGCAGTTCCGCTACTTTTACCTATAATGTTTTAAGAACCATCAGAAACATTAATAACCAAGGAGTTAACACTGCCACTACTTATTTTTGTGTGGGAGCCACATGCCTGCCACCCAATGCTAATACTCTTACCAATCCGGGAGATTATATTGTTTTATCGCCTGGTAGTTATGACGCCTTCATTGCTTATTTTAGTGAGCTTTCTACAATTGGTTACTCTGAAGTATATTACAAAATTTTCAATATCAATAATCCTAATGACACCCTCGGTTTTACTATGTATTATAATCCCTCTTTAAATTCTGTAAAAGAATCACAAAATGTTTTAGAAAACATCACTATTTTTCCTATACCTGCAAAAGATAACATCAATATTCATGCAAAATTCAACTCTCCTTTACCTATTAGTATTTCTATTTATAACATTCTTGGACAAAAAATCATACATCAACACTATAATTACTCTGAATTGTATTTAAAGAAAAACATGGATGTTTCTTTTTTACCATCTGGTATTTACTTTTTAAAAATTGATAATTTAATTTCTGGTCAAAATATATTTACCAAAAAAATAATTATAGAATAATACTTTTTGTGAAGCAGGTGAAATAATGATGTTTATAAAAAATAATTGTATACGAATAATAACCCCGATACTCAGTTGCATCGGGGTTTTATTTTCTCAAGATATTCAGTTCTACAAAGCCCGCTTTGATAAATATTTAAATTTAAATCATCAATTAGATAAAGTTGTTTTGTTCTATCCAGATAAGATAATTTTAAGGAACATAAACGAACAATCAGATTTAGTAATTTATAAAGATGAAATTCCTGCAATAAGTGCCATGTTAGAATCTGAAAAACTCAACGATTTAGAAGTTTTCTTTCAAAATAAAAAAAATAAACATTTAAACAGTAGAGAATTAGACAGTATTCTCATTAGTGTAAATGAAATTTACAGTTTAAATAAAAAAAATCATCTTCCATTATCTGGAATAAGAATAGCCATAGACCCGGGGCATTTTGCAGATGATATCAATACCGCAAAAATTGAACAAAGATTATTGTACTTTAAGCATAAAACCAATAATAAAATTGATACCATTACTCTCATTGAAGGAAAATTAACCTTTCAAACAGCCATCATACTGGCTGAAAAACTCAAAGAACAGGGAGCAGAAATTTTATTAACCCGACAAAAATCCAATGCTACAGCGTTTGGTATCAGTTTTGAAGAATGGTATCAAAAAAGAAAGAATGTTGTTTTAGACAGTTTATTAGAAACCAAAGAACTAACAAAAGAAAAATACCTCAAACTCAAATCCTGCTCTAAGCAACAATTTTTCAACCTTTTTTTCAGAGAATACGAACTTTTACAAAGAGCAAAAATAATCAATGCATTTAACCCCCATTTGAGTGTTATCATACATTTTAATGTAGATGAAAAAAATAATCCATGGAACAAAGCCACCTTTAAAAATTATTCCATGTGCTTTATAGGTGGTGCCTTTGAAGAAAATGACCTCAAAACATCTACTAATAAAATTCATTTTTTAAGATTATTACTCACCAATCAAATTGAAAATAGCAAAAAAATAAGTAGCTATACCATGCAGAATTTTGAAAACAATTTAAGTGTAAGCGCCGCAAAAACGAACGATGCTACTTATTTGCAATCAGTTTGCATTCCTTCAGAAAACCCAGGTGTGTTTTGTAGAAACCTGCTTTTAACCAGACATATTATTTCTCCTCTTGTATATGGGGAAAGTATGTGTCAGGATAATTTTAAAGAGTGTCAGTTACTATCTCAAAATAATTATAAACTAAAAGAGCAAAAAGTACCATACAGAATTTATGAAGTTGCAAAAGCTTATTTTGACGCTATTATGAAATACTTTAAAGACCTTTTACCTAACTAAAAAATTATTTATGTCTTTTAAAAATTGTGTAAATTTGCCTCCAAATACCTACTTACTTTAAAAAAATAAAAAAATGAAAAAAATTATTAATACCACTAAAGCTCCTGCTCCTATCGGTCCATACAATCAGGCAGTCATTGTGGGCGACACTATGTATGTTGCCGGGCAAATAGCGATGGACTTAGAATCCAAGCAACTCATTAAAACCAACAACATCAGAGAAGAAACCAAAATTGTAATGGATTATATTAAAGAAATTTTGGAAGCAGGTGGGTTAACTTTTAATAATGTTGTGAAAGTAACTATCTTTTTAAGCGATTTAAACAACTTTCACCACGTTAATGAAGTTTATGCCACTTATTTCAAAGGTGATTTTCCTGCCCGTGCTACTATAGAAGCCAAACGTCTTCCTAAAGATGCTAACATAGAAATCAGCGTGGAGGCAAGAATTTTTTAAGATGACTGATTAAATCATCTGCAATTTTTTCCCACACAAAGTTTCGAATATGTTTTAAGCATCTTTCTTTTTTTGCTTGAATTGTTTCTTTTGTTTCTGACAGAATAGTATTCATCATCTTGAAAATATCATCAGAATGATTGCTGTTTAATAAATACCCTCTTTCTTCATTTATCAGCAAACTTATGGCACCTACATCTGTTACCATCACCGTTAACCCATTAGCCATAGCTTCTACAATCACGTTGGGCATTCCCTCACTGTAACTTGGGCAAACCAAAACATCACACCCTTTCAATATCTCAGATACTTGAAAATAATCAGTTATTTTACCATGATAAATGATTTTTGAATCAGAAATTTTTAACTCATCAGGAATGTCTCCTATAAAATGAAAAGTAAAATGTTTATTCTCTTTCAATAATCTGATAATCGCATCATTCAGATTTTCAATCCCTTTTCTTTTCTCATACCGTCCAATAAACACAAACACCAATGGAGAATGCCATTCAGTTACATGGTCCACAATTAATTTTTTTTCAATACCTGTTGGTAATTCAATTATTTTCTCTCTATTAATTTTTAATGTATGTACTAGTAATTCGGTTATTTTCCCTCCATAAGAAAATACCACATCGGCTTTTTTTGTAACAGTAGCAGCAGGTATTCTTAATAAATAGTGCTGTAATTTTGTTTTAACATCCGTCGCATATTGATACATTTCATAGCCGTGTAATTTGATTCCAATTTTTGGGAAAAAATTTTTTTTATTTAAAAGCAAATACCATCCTGTAAAACCTTTACTATAAATAAAATCAAATGTATGTATATCTTTAATTAAATGTTCATATATTCTTTTGGAATATCGATATGATTCATAAACATAATATCCATAAAATCTTGATATAAAATCAAATGGAATTTCAACCAACTCAATATAT
>JAOABO010000012.1:17594-20312 GCA_026418315.1 Bacteroidia bacterium | reverse complement strand
TTTTCATCTGCAATTTCAGGCAAATAAGAATTATAGTAAACCAAACTACCCCAATATCCAACAGTAGCAGTCATAAACGGCAGCATACTCATTTCAATGGATTTTGGATTAAAAAAATATAACATCATACTGGATATGGCACCCACATAGCAAAAAAACTGTAAAAATCTTTTTTTGTTGCCTAAATAATCAGCAATACCGCTTAATAGTGGCACAGTAATCACTACTACCAATAATGCCGCAGAGTACACCATAGAGTATACTGTGGTGTTTTGAAAAAACCTTCCAAAAAACTCTATTAATGTTCCCGTAAATTGTTTTGTATTGGCATCATGCGAAGTCATGTATTCATAAAAGTTGGGAAAGATGGCCGATGTAACAACTAATGGAAAAACAGAATTTGCCCAGTCGTAAAACACCCATCCCTGTATAATTTTTCTGTTATTTTTAATTTTCATAACATAATTTCAAATAGTTGGTATAATTTTTCAGAAATGATTGATTAAATGCTTTTTTATATTCAACTTCAGGTGTTTCAATTAATATAGTTTAATGAGATAAGATTGATGGGGCTTGATTTCAATTTCTTTTTCAATGGTGTAAATGCTGGATCGCATAGATTTTGCACGCCAAACTATTTTATATTTACCTGGCAAAAGATAAAATATTTGTTCTGTAGATTTTGACAGATTACAAACCCACTCTAAATAATTATTGTTTTTCACAACAAATATACTGCCATCCCCCGCTTCTAATGATTGGAGTTTGAGTTCACCCGATGAAGGAACAGAAATAGTACTGGTTTTTGCAGGAGGAATTTGTACCTGAGTTTGTATTTTAGGCAATGTAAGAATATCCAGTTCATAATTTCCAACAATATATTTTTCTGTTGTATTCAGATTTTGCACATTAAAAATTTTTTTGGTGTTTTTATCTCGCACTACAACCCTTAGCTTTTCATTAAAATTATAATTACCTTTTTCTCTATATACAAACAAAGCGCCCTGAGGTGTATTAATAGGAATAATATTGTGCTTACCTTCATTAAGTTTGGTAATTTCACTTTCAAAAGGAGGGATGGTGTGCGCTATTAACTTGTAGGTAATGTGCGACGGCACAATAATAGTATCGGGATTGTTGATTTCATTAAGCGAGTGAATATAGTTATACATGTATGTGTTTTTTTTAGAATCATAAAAAGTAATGTTCACATCTGTTTCTAATGGCTTTCCCGCAAGATCTAGTAAGTTTACCTGTAAGGTGGTTTTATTGAGTTTTTGTTGTTCAATGACTTGAGTGATATTTTTGAAAATATCTTTTTGTTGTGCGTCCATATAGTTTCCTACACAATTAAAAACCTGTGATTGATTAGAACTTAATCCAATACCAATAATAAAAGGTTTAAATACGATACCCTGCGACTCAAGATATTGTCGTGCTTTGCATGGGTCTCCGTCACACTCTTCTATGCCGTCTGTAATAATGATAATATTATTTAAACTTTTGTTGTCTGGAAAATCTTTGGAGGATTCAATAAGAGAATACTCAATAGGAGTAATGCCGGTAGGAACAAGTGATTGCACATATTGTTTTATTGCTTTGATATTATTGGATTGGAAAGGAATAACCAACTTGCTGTCCTTACAATCACCCGGTGGATATTTGATTGTTGACCCATATACACGCAGCGCTATTTGAACATTTGGAATTTTAGATAAAGAATCTATTAATTGAATAGCAAGCGTTTTGGCAATTGATATTTTTTCCTGACCATTCCATTTGCCCTTCATACTGTTACTGGCATCAAATATAATGAGCACACGAGTGAGAGGGGATGCTTGTAATGCTTTTTTTTTCTTTTCTTCACAGGGCTTACAATTGCTTTGAGCAAAAACAGGCACACTGAACAAGTAAATAACAATACAAAAAACTTTAAGAAATATTTTTATCATTGTATAATGTGCGGCAAAAAAAATTTAGAAGTATCAGTAAGGACTTATTCTTCTTTCTTTGTTGCTTGTTTAATGTTTTTAACGGCATCTAACATTTTTTCAATCGCAGACCTTGAAAAGGGTGCTCCATCTGAGTTTCTGTTATCTTCAAAGGTATATGCGCTGTTTCCAACTTTTTGTACTGATATAAAATGGAATTCAGATGGTAAATCGCCAATAGCCCATTCCCAAGCAATAGAGTTAGGTTCATCTACAATAAACTGTTTAATTTTATACACATCATCATTTCCAAGGTCTGCTTTTTTGAACGCTATATCTTCTTCACCTTCTTTCACCAAAATATCAAATTGTCTTCCTACCTTTATCTCTAATATGCCACCTGGCTGTTCGGTTATTTCTAGTTTTCCTTGTGTACTATCAGGAACAAACAATATAATTGGTTTTCCATACGAAGACAAGTTGGTAATTCTCATGCCTTCGGGTGCTTTTATTTCTTCTTTTTTTTCACCACAGGAAAAAAATATTAATGAAATAGTGAATACAGTAATGGATAAAATAACTTTTTTCATAAAGAATGATTTTTAATTAGTAGGCAAAAGTGATAAAAAAATTACAATTAGAAAAATGATTTATTTTCATTGACTTTTTGTTTAAGCATTACCGAAGGGCGGTACCTGTCTTCCTGATAGTATTCATATAACTTTTGTAATTCGTTGTAAACAGTTGAAATACCTATTTCATCTGCCCAGTGTAAAAGACCTTTTGG
>JAOABO010000012.1:0-17495 GCA_026418315.1 Bacteroidia bacterium | reverse complement strand
ACCCACGACCCGTTTTTTTGCCAAGTAATCCAGCTTCCAAAAGACGTTTTTGTGTAATAGCCGGTTTATATTTGGGGTCATAATACATTTGTGTCCATACCGTTTCGGTTACAACATAATTGACATCATGACCTATCAAATCCATAAGTTCAAAAGGTCCCATTTTAAAGCCGCCGATATTTTTCATTACCCAGTCAATTGTTGGAATATCTGCAATAGATTCTTCATATATACGAAGTGCTTCGCTATAAAAAGGCCGCGCTATCCTATTAACAATAAATCCGGGTGTGTCTTTAGCAATTACTGGAATTTTATTCCAGCTTTTAATCAATTCTATAGATTGTTGTAATACACTTTGCTGAGTAAGTATAGTAGGAATAATTTCTACCAAAGGCATAAGGGGTGCAGGATTAAAAAAATGAATGCCAAGAAACCTTTCTGGATACGATAGCCCTTTTAATAAAGAATGTACGGACAAAGAAGAGGTGTTGGTAGCAATAACACATTGAGAAGACACAAACTTTTCTACTTCCTGAAAAAGAGATTTTTTTGCATCTAAATTTTCTATAATAGCTTCAATGACTAAATCCGCATTATGAATATGATTGAAAGATGAAACATATTGTATATGCTGAAGGTAGGTGCTCTTTTGTTCTTCGGTAATTTTATTTTTTTGAACTAAGGTAGATAGCGTGTTAGCAATTGTTTCTTTTGATTTTTGCAGAGATTTTTCTGAAATATCATAAATGAATACATGGCATAAATGCATAGCGGCAACCTGTGCAATACCAGTACCCATTGTTCCTGAACCCATTACAACTATATTTTTCATAAGTATATATTAATAATGATGTGCAAAGGTAATTGATATTTTAAAATACCTTTATAGAATAATATCCCATTCCTTACCATTATGCTTAAGCAGCGAAATAAGCTGAATAGTAAATGACTCTTGAATGGGATAGTTATTTTTAAGGTCCTGTACAATCAATGGAACTTGTTGTTTTTTGACATCTCTGAAGGCAACCGTAATATGAGGATGAAATAGCCTTGGCGGTAAATCTTTTACAATATTCAATTCGGTTTTGACAAAATAATGAACAGTGTTATACAAATGAGTTAGGGCATCTGTATTGCGCACATTAATAAAAATTACACGCGGTAAGAATATATCATAATCAGATAGTTCTATGGTAATATTTGATAAATTCAGTTGTGAATTAATCTGTTTTACTTTTTTAATCAGATATTCCTCTTTTTTTAAGGGGAAAGAAAATGGCGGCTCTAAAGTAATGTGGGGCGGCGACTTCAAAGCTTGCTTACAGTGGTATTTTTCTGAAACATACAATTTGATGGTATGAATAGTTTCAAAAACATTTTTAGGAGGAATAAGAGCTATGAAATACAGTGAAGTTTCTGACACAAAAGCTTTTTTCAACAAAAAGTTTTTTAAAGAACATGCCCATTGAGCCGGGCATTTGTATTGCCTTTTGGTATAGAATTAATTAGATTTTTTGTATATTCTGATTGTGGGTTAAAATAAATCTGATCTGAATCGCCAATTTCTTCAATGGTTCCTTTATTCATTACTGCTATTCTATCGCTCATAAATCTTACCACACTAAGGTCGTGAGAAATAAATATGTAGGTAAGTTTAAATTCTTTTTTTAATTCGTTCAATAAATTAAGAATTTGTGCCTGTACACTAACATCTAAAGCACTTACACTTTCGTCGCAAATGATGAATTTGGGTTGTACAGAAAGTGTTCGGGCAATGCAGATTCTTTGTCTTTGTCCGCCACTGAACTCATGAGGAAATCGATTAAAATGACTTTCTTTTAGCCCAACTCTTTTTAAGAGATGAATGGCTATGTCTTTTCTTTCAGATTTATTTTTTCCTATATTGAACACTTCCATTGGTTCAATAATTGATTCGCCAATGGAAATACGGGGATTTAAAGAAGAATAGGGATCTTGAAAAATAATTTGCAGGTCTTTTCTCAACGGCCTGAAATCCTTTTCTTTTAAGCGTAAAATTTCTTCATTACGGTACAATACTTGTCCTTCTTTTGCCTGAACTAATTTTAATATCGTCCTGCCTAATGTGGTTTTACCGCAGCCACTTTCACCTACCAATCCAAGTGTTTCGCCCTCATATACATCAAATGTAACTCCATTGACTGCTTTAAACCATTGTTTGTTTTTTCCAAAAATAGATTTGTCAATAGGGAACCATGTATGTACATTTTTTACTTGCAGTATTTTATCTCTTTGATAGATGGTTTGTAAATGCTCTGCTCTTTCTTGTGCTGTAACTGTATTTTTTTGGATAATCTCTTTGATTGATGCGTTTGACTTTTCAACAATGTCTCCTGTTTCGGTTATTTCCATAAAATCAGAAACAACGGGTAATACTTTCAATCGCTTATTAAGTGGTGGGCGACACGCAAGCAATCCCTTGGTATAGGGGTGCTGAGGGTTATTAAAAATATCATTGATATCTCCTTTTTCAACAACACTTCCGTTCAGCATGACAATTACTTTATCAGCAATTTCAGCTATAACAGATAAGTCGTGAGAAATAAATATAACACTGGTGTTAAAGTCGTTTCTTAATTTTTTCAATTGTTCCAGAATCCCTTTTTGAATGGTAACATCAAGGGCGGTAGTGGGTTCATCGGCAATGATAAGAGAGGGATTGCAACTCATAGCCATTGCAATCATCACCCTTTGTTTTTGCCCTCCGGAAAGCTGATGCGGATATTTATCAAAAACCGTTTGAGGTTCCGGTAAGTTTACAATATCAAAGAGTTCAATGGTTTGCTTTTTGGCTTCTTGGTAAGAAACTTTTTTGTGAAGCAATATAGCTTCAGTAATTTGTTCTCCACATTTCATTACCGGATTAAGAGAAGTCATGGGTTCCTGAAAAATCATACTTATCTCATTCCCCCGAATTTTTCTCATCTCTTCCGATGGAATAGCATTAATATTAATAACTGTATTATCTTTTTTACGAAACAACATTTGCCCTCCGGATATTTTACCCGGCGGAGAGGGTATAAGCCGCATAATAGAAAGACAAGTTACTGTTTTTCCTGATCCACTTTCTCCTACTATGCCAATAATTTCGCCCTTTTTAATTTTAAAAGAAACTTCTTTGACTGCCTGATTGAAAACTCCGTTTTGATGAAAAATAACATTTAGGTTATTAACTTCCAGTAGGGTATCATCAGGCAAAGGTGGCATAATTCAATTTATTCAGAGAACAAGTAACAAAAAAGCATTGGAAACAGATTGAATTGGGATATTATTTTTTTACAAATTCTCCCATTTTATTGTCGTAGTTGAGAAAATATCCTCCTTTTGGTAAATTAGACACATCTATTTTATTTCCATACCCTTTTTTTACGATATTGCCATATTGGTCGTAAATTTCATACATGGTCTCGGCAGGTTTATCGTTGGCCATAAATTGAATATCTGTTTTGGCCTTCATTGGTCCGAAAGTAACTTCAGGAATGTCAGAGATAACTTCTACGGGCTTTGAAACACGTGGCTGACCTGTGTAATCGGTTTGTCTTACTCTTACCGTATTTTTACCTGAATGTAATTGTAACTTGAATTCATAGTTATTGGTACCTGGTGTTCCTATCCCCTCTACTTCTCCTACTTTAACCCATTTGTTCCATCTGTATTGCTCAATTACAAATGCAAGTTTGCCTGTTTCAGATTTTGTGGAAAATTTGAGTAAGCCATCTTTATCAAGGGTCATAGACACGACTTCGAAGGTACTTTTGGGCTTCAGAACTTCAGGATTTAAAACTTTTGGTTTACAGTCGGCTTTATGTTTGATTTTTACTTCTACTTTATCGCCAATATTAAGTTTGTGTGGTTTAAAGTCAATTTCGAAAGCAGATGAGTTGGTTTCATCAGTCGTGATATTGCCATTAACTAAAACTTCTGTTACACAAAAACCCACACCACTACTGGCAAAGGGATTTTGTACATATAAATTTTTTCCCTGATAATTTCCTTCCAAAATTAAAACTCCTTCTTGAGCTATACCGGGTAAAACAAATATAAAGGAACTTAAAACAAACAAAAATGTTTTTCTCATGCTTAATAAAATTTTGGTGCAATAATAAAACCTATTTTTCATTTTTCCAAAAATTAAATTTACGGAATAAATTCAGGTATATTTTGATTGGATATGGCATTGATAAGATTAAGTTTTGAACCATCAAAAACAGCAAATGTAAAGTATTTTATCCAATCGCCCAAATTAATATATTTTGAGTTATTGGAAAGAGCAATATGAAGTGGCAAATGTCGGTGTCCAAATATGAAATAATCTATATGCGTTTGGCTCAGTATTTCCTGACAATAAGTATATAGCCACTCGTTTTCTTTACCCAAAAAAGTTTCATCATAATGTCCTGTCGATAATCGGCTTTTTTTACTAAAATAGTTAGCAATACCAAAAGCGGTATTAGGATGAATTCTGGCAAATGCCCACTGGCAAATGGGATTTCGGAATATTTTTTTAATCAATTTATATTGATAGTCGTTCGGGCCTAAACCATCACCATGCCCTATCATAAATTTTTTACCATAAAAAGTTCGCACAATGGGTTGCTGATGATGAATAGTAATGTTTAATTCTTTCACCAAATAATCTCTCATCCACATATCATGATTTCCAACAATTATTTCTACCGGTATACCATTATCGGTCAGTTCTGCGAGTTTGCCTAAAAATCTTACAAAGCCCTTTGGCACCGTATATTTATGTTCAAACCAAAAATCAAAAACATCTCCTACCAAAAAAATTCTTTCTGCATCTTGTTTAATTTCATTCAGCCAGCTACAGATTTTTTTCTCTCTTTCCAAACTTTTATGAAAATCGGGTACACCAAGATGAAAATCGGAAGCAAAATATATTTTTTTACCTTGCATAAAATTTCTGAAGTGCGAATGTAAGTAAAAATTTTTCTTATCAATGCTGTGTTAGATTTTGATGATAATAAAGGGTTTTTAGACAAGAAGCGTATTTATTTTTCTTACATTCGCCGCCATAAATAAAAATTATGCTGCGTACACATACCTGTGGAGAATTAAGAGTAAAAGATGTTGGTAAAAAGGTTGTTCTTTGCGGCTGGGTTCAAAGAAGAAGAGACCTGGGGCATCTTACCTTTATTGACATGAGGGATAGATATGGTATTACTCAACTGGCTTTTAGCACAGATATTAACCCTGAACTATTAAATGAGGCCCGATTAATCCACAGAGAATATGTAATACAAGTAAGCGGTATTGTCAGAGAAAGAGAAAGTAAAAACCCTCATATTCCTACAGGAGATATAGAGATTGTAGTTGACAACATGAAGGTTTTAAATCCATCTATTACTCCGCCTTTTACAATTGAAGACCAAACTGATGGCGGAGAGGAAATAAGAATGAAATATCGTTATTTAGATTTAAGAAGAAACCCTCTAAAAAACAATTTGATATTAAGACATCAACTGGCACTGGAAACAAGAAAATACTTAGATGCATTGGGCTTTCTTGAAATAGAAACACCCTTTTTAATTAAATCTACTCCGGAAGGCGCACGGGATTTTGTAGTTCCAAGCAGAATTCACAAAGGTGAATTTTATGCCCTACCACAAAGCCCCCAAACTTTTAAGCAAATATTAATGGTAGCAGGGTATGACAGGTAC
The DNA here is from genome assembly GCA_026418315.1 of Bacteroidia bacterium. Lineage (GTDB taxonomy): Bacteria > Bacteroidota > Bacteroidia > B-17B0 > Aurantibacillaceae > BPGX01. Next base: position 11,775 of record JAOABO010000012.1, on the reverse strand, counting down.
TTTCAGATTGTGAGGTGCTTCAGAGATGAAGATTTACGGGCTGACAGACAACCTGAGTTTACACAAATTGACTGCGAAATGAGTTTTGTAGAACAGGAAGATATTTTACAGACCTTTGAAGGATTAATAAAACACTTATTCAAAGCAATAAAAAATATTGACCTCCCTTCTTTTCAAAGAATGAGCTATGAAGATGCAATGAATTATTATGGAACAGATAAACCCGATTTAAGGTTTGATTTAAAGTTTGTTCATTTCACTTCTATATTGAAAAACAAAGGATTTCAGGTATTTGATAAAGCTGATATCATTGCAGGTATTGTTCTGAAAAATCAAGCATCTGTATCAAGGAAACAAATTGATGAGTGGACTGAGTTTGTAAAAGACCCTAAAATAGGAGCCAATGGTTTAATTTACATTAAATACAACCACGACAATTCAATAAAATCATCAATAGATAAGTATTTTACAGAAGAACAATTAAAGGAGGTGCTTAACGTTGCCAATGCTCAAAGAGGGGATGTATTGTTGATAATAGCAGGAGAAAAAATTAAAACACTCAAAGCATTAGGACAATTACGATTACATTTGGCTAAGCAATTAAATCTCATTCCGGAAAATTCCTATGCTTGCTTGTGGGTACTTGATTTTCCCCTTTTTGAATATGATGAAGAAGAACAAAGGTGGGTAAGCGTGCACCATCCGTTTACTTCACCTATTGGCGACTTGAGCGGAGATGTAGCTAATATCAAAGCCAATGCATACGATATGGTTATCAATGGTACAGAAGTAGGCGGTGGTAGCATTCGTATTCACGATAAACAAGTTCAGAAAAAAGTATTTGAACTATTAGGGTTTACAGAAGAAGAGGCCAGTAAACAATTTGGGTTTTTAATGAATGCATTTGAATATGGCGCTCCACCCCATGGCGGCATTGCATTTGGTTTTGACAGATTAACGGCTATCATGTGTGGTACTGACTCTATCCGAGATGTTATAGCATTTCCAAAAAACAATGCTGGCAAAGACATGATGATTGATGCGCCGTCGGCAATTAATCAAAAACAATTAGAAGAATTAGGGATTTTGATACATCAAAACTAATTGTTTTAAGCATCCAAGTGTTTCATGATAAATTACTCTTACAGGGAGATATTAAAGATTGTATTACCCTTAATTATTGCGGGTTTTGGTCAGAGTGTTATTTATATTACAGACATCTTATTTTTAGGAAGATTAGGACCAGTAGCACTGGGGGCATCAGCAATAGCGGGCTTGTTTTATTCCAGTTTAATGATGATTGGTTTTGGTATTTCATCGGGCATGCAGGTATTGATAGCACAGAAATATGGAGAAGACAAAAAAGAAGAAATTAATCTATATCTGCTCAATGGTATTTTCTTGCAATTAGTAAATGCTGTTTTGCTGACGGGGCTTTACTTTGCCTTTCGGGTGCCACTATTAAACCTGCTTGTAAAAAACGAAGAATTAAGAGCAGCCACATCTAATTTTTCAAGTATAAGGGTATTGGGCTTTATTCCTTACTTTTTATTCTATTCTTACAGAGCATATTATTTAGGCATTGGTCAAACAAAGGTTATTTCAGTTGCAACCATTGTAATGAGTTTATTCAATCTAATACTAAATCCAATATTAATATATGGATTTAACAACTTGATAAACCCACTCGGATACGTTGGCTCTGCATGGGCATCTGTCATATCAGAATGGGTAAGTATGTTTTTAATTATGCTGTATTATTCGTATCACAAAAAATCAGCAAGGTTTATTTCACATTTAAGAACAGATCTCTGCAAGAAAATCATGAGCATATCATTTCCCTTAATTTTACAGCATTTTATTTCTGTCTTTTCGTGGTTTTTATTTTTTGTGTTTATTGAAAAGATGGGTAGCCAAGAATTAGCTGTTTCTAACATTGTTCGGGCTGTGTATATTTTAATAATGGCACCAATATTAGCATTCTCGCATTCCGCTGTTACAATAATTGGGCAATTAACCGGTGCAGGGGAATACCAGCAATTATTCAAGGTAATGAAAAAATTAAGCTTGCTCTCTATGTTGTTCACATTTCCATTTTCAATGCTTTCATTTTTTACTCCACAATATCTGATGCAAATTTTTACTAACAATTTAGAATTAATTCGGTATGGTATACCAGTAATGAAGATAGTAGCGTTTGCCTTAATTTATTTTTCTGTGTCTTTACCATGGCTCAGTGCCGTAACCGGACTTGGAAAAACTAAACAAGCATTTTTAATTGAACTGTTCTCTTTTGTCATTTATATCTTTGCAAGCTATGTATTTGTATTTGTATGGAAATGGCCATTAGCCATGATATGGTTCAATGAATTTGTATATTTTACCTGTATTATGGGTTTCAGTTTTTTTGTGTTTAATCGGTTTGTTCAGCATAAATTAATTCAAGTTAATGTGAAATGATTATTTTATCAAAATATTTTTTATCTAAACTCTCTTCTGTTTCTATTAAATAAATGCCGTCTGACAAATTGCTAACATTTATTTGCCATTTTTCTTGCTGACTTGGACGAATAGCATTCACAACCACCCTACCAAACATATCTGTAATTTTTATTTTTGACACATTAGTGTTGAATACTATAAAGTTGTTTGCAGGGTTTGGAAAAAATAATCTGTCCGCATCCTTACTCTGTTTTGTTGAACTTAAAATACCTGAACAAGTAAAGGTAGAAAGACCATCTAACTTACCATAACCCCACTTATTGTCTGGAAGTGAATACCCGGTAAACGAATCTTTATATGTGCACATGGTAATGGCATTTTTAAAAATCTGATTAGTAGCATACGGAAACGCCTGTAAAAACAAAAGCCCTAATCCTGTAACAACAGGCGATGCTGCAGAAGTCCCACCGCCCAGCACATGATATCCACCCAGTGCAAGCATATTAGGATAATTAGTGATTAAAAAATTTTGCATTCCCATAGCAATACACGAAAAAACACTGTTTCCGGTTGCAGCAATATCGGGTTTTATGATACCATTTCTTGTAGGTCCGCAACTGCTATGATAAGCAAGCGCACCGGCTGTTTCAGATGTGGTCTGTAAGTTGTTATTATAGTCGTAATATTGTTTTAGATTTACATAATTAGCAACGGTAATGATTTCACTACTACATTGAAATCCGCTAACAATAGAAGAAACTGTGTCTGGCATTACATAATACTGTATTTTTGGAAATTGTGAAACTGTCGGAAGACCAGAAGATACAAAATCAAAATTCCATGCATCAAAACTTCCAATTCCTTTGCTTTCTATGCTCCACAAGTAATTTAAACTATCTGCAGATATTTTAATATATAATTCATACACACCGAATGAATTAATAGAAGAAGAAAACATCATCTTACCAATCACATTATTATTAACTTTAAGAGTATCATATTGAATCGTATTTAAGGCATAATTAAAATTTTTAAATCCTATATTTCCTAAATATTGAAAAGCAGGGTTAGTACATCCAACAGAAATTAAAACGTTTTTTATTTGATTAGTATCTGCATATATCCAATGTTCCAGAGAACCCGAACTGTTCTGTATCCATGTAAATAAGGTGTCAGAAAAATTGTTTGGATTACATTGAACATGAAACTTTATATTGCCTGCATTCCCGGCAGCTCCGCACATTATTTTCCCCGGCTGGTTACTGATTAAACTAATAATCATTTGTGATTGCAAATCAGTGGCGTCATGACTACCATAATAATCTCCTACGCTGGCATTAATAGCAACCGGCAAATTCAATTGATTGGACTTATTAACTATGTATTGTACGGCATCTGCAATAACAGGGATAGAAGCATTAAAATCCAATGCAACAGCAATGAGGTTAGATTGTGGTGCACAGCCCTGATGATTCCCCGTAGATTGGCCATTACCCGAAGCAATACCAGCAACATGAGTGCCATGACCCCAAAATGCCAAATCATTATGTGTACAACTCCCTGAATTGATAGCCGCACTATCCCATTCTTGCCCATATCCATAGGGCATAGGTATGATGGTTCCTGTAACTGCCTGGTCCCACAAATATAATATCCGTGTTTTTCCGTTATTGTCTTTAAAATCGGGGTGAGAAAAATCAATTCCACTATCAATAAGACCCAATAGCACTCCGGAACCATCATATCCTTGAGGCAAGGGCGGAACACCTGTTTTGACAGGTAAAATGCGGTTTCGTACTATCATGGTATCATTCAAAAGAGATAATTTCTTTGGTCTGTACATTTCTGCTCTTAAAATAACTTTTTCTCTTATCATATTCATTAAAAATGAAGTATCATTAAAAACACATCTAACAAGATTACCGGAAGCATATAAAATTTTTGCTTTTTGGGGCTGGCTTTCAATTTGTTGAATAAAATATGGAGGATTTTTTGTCAGCACTATTAAGTGCAAAGGATAACCCTTGTATTGCCGAAGATGAACAATTAAATCTGTATTAAAAGTACTTTGCGATAATATTACAAAGTTGGATAATAGAAATACAATAAGATACCGCATAGGTGGTTTTTTGCAAATTTAAATAAAATTCATGATTAATGAGTTCTCTATAAATTTTTTGGTACATGAAAAGTAAATTCCTACTTTTGTAGCATTAACCAATAAAAACTAAAACTATGGGATGCGTAACAAGTATTGCTATTGCCTTATGGTTGATAGCATTTGCAGCAGGAGTATTGCTGCTTTACAAGGTCCAAAAAGAAAATCTTCAATGGCCATTTAAAATAGCCGGATGGATAATTACTGTCGTAGCGCTTGGAGGCATGCTTTGCTGTTCTTTGAGATGCATGATGGCTTGCGCAGGTGGTAATTGTGGAAGACCACCAATGGGAATGTATCATCATGGGATGATGTGGAGAGGCGGGCATTGTGAGGGAGAGGAATCTTGTTGTAAAAAAGGACGTTGTGAAAAAGATGAGGAGTGCTGCGAAGAAGATGATGAAGACGAACATGCAGAAGAAGTAAAAATTATCATTAACGACAGTACAACATCTAAATCAAAAGGAAAGAAGTAATTTGAATTAAACATAAAAAAACCCCGAAGTTTGGGGTTTTTTTATTTTAAAATGACCATTTGCTGCCTTTATTCCTTAATCACTTTTCTAACAATTCGTTGATTGTTGATTTCAAATTGCAAGAAATAGACCCCTTGAGGTAAATTATGTATATTAACTTCAATAGCGTGTTCTCCCATTTCATATTCTTGTTGGTGTGATTTCAAAATTGTTTTACCTAATATATCAGTAAGTTGATATTGTATGTCAGAAGGGTTACTAAGTGTAAATTTAATATTGAAAGCACCATTTGTAGGATTGGGTGTTAAATTAAAACCAACACTTTGGGTAAGTTCATTAACCCCAGAAACAGTAGAAAAATTAATATCGTCTAAAAAGAAATTGTTTCCAAATCCATTAGTGGCATCTTCCTGAAAGACGAATCTGATTTTCACATTAGGTTTAGTTTTAAATGGATTAAAAGCAGGATTAGTGGTTAGTGTATAAAGTTTGTATTGAGAAGGTGTAGGATAAAAAGGAGAAGAAGTAACTCCACCCGAACCACTTGCCATGGTGGTAGCTGAAGGTTGATATACATTTGTCCATGTTCCCCCACAATCAGCACTTGCCTGTACAATTAATTTGTCTGCATGAGAAGATGACTTTTGAGCATACGCATATTTGAATGTAAATGTGGCTCCCGGATTATTCAAAAAATCGTAAGAAGGGGTTTCCAATGTTTCCTGAACTCCTGGCGGTTGTATAGAACCATCAATGAACATGGCATTTGAACCAGTAGCTCCTCCACCTGTATATACTTGCCAAGTTGTACCACCACTTCCGTTAATTACACTCCAGTTCGGAGGTAAACTTGTACCTCCTTCAAAACTTTCCATATAAGCACCAGTAACATTGGGAGCACCATTTAATACATTCACAGAAAAAGTATGAGTCGTACATCCTGCAAAGTTACAAGTAGTTAAAGAAACTGTTTGCACGCCCATATTTGCAAACACAATAGTTGTAACCGAAGCAGATGGATTAGCAATAGTAGCACCGCCGGTTGCTGCCCAAGTACGACTGGCAACAGGCCCATTAAAAGATTTGTCTGTAATGGTCAGAGTACTTCCAGTACAAACCGTGTAACTGGAAGGATACCCATAAGCAATGGGCTTACATGTAGCCGTATCATTTACTCCAGTATTGATTAAATTAGAAGAAGAAGATAAATTATTTCTTCCTGACACACCAGAAGCGAGGGCACTTCTCATTGCATTGGTTTGTCCTGTGGTAAACATTTTGGGGCAGGATGAATAATCCATGATATTTTCAACATTTTCGGGTGTAGTGCAGCCCGAACCGGTGGCACTATTTGGACAAGTACTAAAAAATCCCTTTGTTATAGGAGTATCAGATATACCATCATCACCACAACTAACTCCAGGATTATTGGTATTTCCCCATGTATGACTTAAATTAAGCCAGTGCCCAATTTCATGAGATAGAGAACGGGCATCTAGTCCATTCAAAAACTGGTAATTGTACACAATGGCATCTCTTGAAGAACCAGATGACCACGTACCTGGTTTATAAGTATATCCTACAATTATTCCACCGCTCGTACTGCAATTTGGAGCCGTAGCACAGATTTCTTTTACAATGTAGATGTTAAGATATCTAGTAGGATTCCATGTGTAAGGATAAGGGAATGCGGCCTGTACCCAATTGGTATTTGTATTGTAGTAATGAACAATGCCACTTGTACAATTGCCACTAGGGTCTTTGTGAGCCAACATAAATACTATATCACTATTAATGTATAATGACTTGAAAGCAGCATAAATAGTACCAGTATCGGAGCCCTGTCTTGCAAAATCCTTATTGACTTGTGCAAGTGCGTTTATCAATGTAGCATCTGAAACATTTTCAGGTCCATTGGTATGGAGCACATGAAAGACAACAGGTACAGTGTATTGAAAAGCGGTTGTTTTACCCTCATGTAACTTTAAGGATGCTTCATAATTTTTGTACGCTTCTTCCAGTTCTTTTTGTGCAGCATCATATCTTACTTTTGCATTGGGGTCAGATTGAAAAACCATATCCATAGCTTCATACGTAGCACAGGGAATGATTTGCTGTGAAGGTTCTTGCGCATAGGCAATCCCCATCAAAAAGGAGATAAATAAAATACTGATTTTTTTCATAAAAAATAAATTTTAGAATACAAAAATACAAAAAATTTCCGAGAGAAAAGTATTTGATAACTTTTTTTACCAATGGTGAAAATCTTTATCTGAATGGATTATCTATTTTACATACAAAGTATTTTTAAAGATACCTTTTATTAGTATTGATAAAGAAAGAGGTTGAAAGGTATATATGTGCTAAAGTTTGATGTTTATTTATATTCGCCCCAAAAAATTGCTTAGAAGGTCGGTCATAGTTTTTTTTCTTATATGGATGTTACTAGGCAATATATGTTTTAGTCAGGAATTATTGAATAATAAAAACTTAGTTCCTAACGGCAGTTTTGAGAATTTCAAAAAAAAATCGGGTAGCATTAAATCAGCCATTCCATGGACTCAGATTGCCTCGGTTGATTATTATCAAAAACCATTGGATAACGACACAACAAAAGAAAGAGGGGCATTAGACGGAGATTGTTATATTGGTCTTCGGTTTCAAAAACATTACAAAGAATTTGCTGTGGTAAAATTGGTAGAACCCCTTAAATACAAACATTTATATTACTTTGAAATGCACATCAGATTAGCATATTGGAGCAATGCTATTTTAAAGTCCTTTGGTGTATTGTTTAATAAAACCGGGTACAAGAACCAAAAAGATGTAGATAAAGCATTCATGATAGATACTATTAATATCAAAAATGGCTTAAATAATTATTATAGATGGATAAAAATAAGTGGTTATTACAAAGCATACGGTGGAGAAAAATACTTAACCATTGGAAATTTTTCAGCAGATATAAAAAAAGATTTAATGCGACTAAATTTTTTAAAGTACGGTTTTAGAGTGTTTGGTTTTTTAGAAGCATATTATTTTGTAGATAATGTAAAACTGATTCCTGTTAAAGAACCGGAAGAGCAATTGGAAATTGAAATAGTGGGTAGTGTATATGTAGCAAAAAATAATCAGCAGGACAGTATTAAATCAATAAAAGAGAATTTGCAGGCAGGAGATAAGATTGTTTTGAAAAACATTTATTTTGACGAAGGCAAGTCCTACTTATTACCAGAATCCTATCAGGAACTAAACAAAGTGGCAAAATACCTGATGCAGCACCCTAACTGGATTGTGCAAATTAACGGACATAGCGATAATACGGGCAGCAAAAGAAAAAATATGAAATTATCTGAAGAAAGAGCCAAAGCAGTGTTTATGTATTTAATTGAAAAGGGGGTACAAAATAAAATGTACTTTAAGGGATTTGGCGACACCATGCCTATAGGAAACAATAACACCATAGAAGGAAGAATAAAAAACCGGAGAGTAGAAATTGAAATATTGAAGAATTAAACGCACTATACAGATGACTTATTACTCAAGAAAAATTAACTATATTAGACCCAAACATATATAATAAAAATATACACATATTAAATTTACACTGTTCTATTACTTTTTCTGAAAAAATTAACTATGAAAACATTTGAAGAATCTGAATTGATACTTGCTCAACAAAACCGGTTGTATCATATCAACTTAAATAACGATGAAATTGCGGATACAGTAATTGTGGTGGGCGATCAAAATAGAGTAGCCAGTATTAGTAAATATTTTTCAAAAATAGAATCCAAATCAGAACATCGTGAGTTTGTTGCACATACCGGTTATTACAATAACAAACGACTTACTGTTCTCTCTACAGGCATTGGAACTGACAATATTGATATTGTTCTTACAGAATTGGATGCCGCTGTAAATATAGACCCCGTTAGCAGAACTATTAAAGAAAAGAAAAGACAACTGAATATTATTCGGCTTGGTACCAGTGGTGCCTTACAACCTAATATTCAGGTTAATGATATAGTAGTAAGTACGCATGGATTAGGTTTAGATGGCTTGCTCAACTTTTATCATATTGAAGAAAAAATATACCATCACGATATTTCAAAATTATTTATTCAGCACACCAATTGGCCAAGCACCCTGCCCTATCCTTATTGCGTCAGTGGCTCTGATATTTTAATTGAAAAATTCAAAGAAGTAAAAAATATACACTTTGGTATTACTGCCACTGCTCCAGGGTTTTATGGGCCGCAAGGCAGGCAGTTACGACTTATGTCTGCCATACCCGATTTGAATGAAAAACTAACTTCCTTTGATTTTTCAGGATTAAAAATTACTAATTTTGAAATGGAAACCTCTGCACTGTATGGTTTAGGAAAAGCTTTAGGACATCAATGTGTTACGGTATGCGTCATTATTGCTAACAGAATCATTAAGCAATTTACCAAAAACTATCAGGAAAGCGTAGAAAAACTTATACTCACAAGTTTAGAAAAACTAACATAAGTTTGTTAGTAAAAATACCACTTGTACCATCATTTTAGTTGTTTCATACTCTATATTTGTGGCTATTATGATGCCTATTCAAGAAAACGATACCTCAAGGAAAATACAAGCACTTATCAGTTTAATTGATGACCCTGATGAAACCGTTTTCACACAAGTCAAAAATCAATTGCTATTATTAGGACCTGTAGCATTACCGTATTTAGAAAAAGTATGGAATGAAACCATGAACAGCTTTATAGTTCAGAGAATAGAAGAAATTATAGAAGATATAAAATTTAATGAACTGTCAAAAGACCTGCTTCACTGGAAATATCACCAGCAAGAAAATTTATTGTATGCCGTATGGCGTATCAATCATTTTCAATATCCAGAAGTTTCATTTGAATATCTTAACAAAAAGATTGAACAAATCAAAAAAGACATTTGGATTGAATTTGCTGAAGACCTTACTGCTTTAGAAGAAGTTATGATTATAAATCATATATTATACGAAGTACATCAATTTGCACCCAATATTGCAAACTATAATGCTGTTCAAAACAACTATCTGCATTATGTGTTGGAAAATAAAAAGGGTAACAATATTTCTCTTGGAATTTTGTATTTATTACTGGCTCAAAAAATGGAATTGCCTGTATTTGCAATAAACATACCAGATTATCTCATACTTACTTACATTAATGATACTATTAATTTATACGATGCCAGTTCACAATCTTTACAAGATGCTACTTTATTCTATATCAATCCCTTTAGCAAAGGCACATTATTACAGAAAGAAGATATTATTCATTTTTTGGAACAGACCAACATGGAGCCGGAAAAAAACTTTTTTACTCCATGCAGTAATGCAGATATCGCTGAAAAATTATTAACAAGCATTGCTCACTCCTATAAAAGTCAGGGAAATTCTTTCATGTACAATAAGTTTATACGTATTGCTCAAAGATTAGCATCCGAATAATTGTTTTTCATCTGTTTTAATTTACTACTTATTAAAATCCACTCAAATTGTTCTGAGCAAGCTACTGCATTTCATGTATAAATTACTCTTTGCCCCGAAGTTAATTAAGTTACAAACTACTATGAAAAAGTTATTTATTTAGTTTTTGAACAAGCATTTTTTCATTACTATTACTTATTATATTTATACTCCATTGGGGAAAGACAATCTAAAGTATATTAAAAACTATTACCATTTAAACCCTATGCTTACCAACCAATTTCTACCATTTCCTGGCATAAGACCAGGCCCCGGATAACCTCCTGCTCTGCGAGTAGCATATTTTACATCAAAAATATTATTGATTGTTGTAGAGAGGGAAAACCATTTGTGTAATTTAATATTCATGGTAATATCGTCTATGGTAAACCCTTTAATTTTACCAATGGTAGCAGTAGCGTTTGGTTTATCAGTATTCATGGCATCTGTAAATACATCGCTGTAAAATTGTTTTTGATAAGAAATATCTACATACTTTGATAAAAATTTCACGCCTGTTCTATGAATAAAATCAGGAGCATACTCTACTGACTTTCCTACTAAATTTTTAGAGGTATTAAAAGTAGCAGGATCATCCCATCTGGTATATTTGAAGTTTTGAAAAGTACCCGCATAATAAATATTGACATCATAGGGCTTTTGAATGTTCAGACATTTCAACAGGTATCCATCAATTAAAATTTCAATACCTTTGTTAATAGCATCTCCTATGTTGGTTCTAAAATTTTTTCCATCCTTTAGAATAGTTCCTATTTTGTCTTTGTATTCCATATAAAAAGCGGAAATATTATAATACACACCATCTTTCAATAATACTCCTTCTGCAGAAATTTCAGACACAGAACCGTTCATGTCTTTAATTTTTTCATCTACTACATCGGTAGTGCTGGGTGGTATTAGTTCTGAATACAATACCGGGCGAAAATTTTGAGTATAATTCAATTTTATAAAATGATTGGATAGGTATTCATATTCTACTCCGCTTCCTAATAATAAAACATTTCGGGTTCTTTGAACATTCACAGTTTGATTAAGAAAATAATTCAAATAACCATCAATAGAAGATTGAATATTTTCATAACGAATACCCGGTACAATTTTTAGTTTTGGTAAAATAAAAAATGCATTTTCTGCAAAAACAGCATTAGCAGTAGTATTCAGGTCAAAATCTTTTGTAT
>JAOABO010000129.1 GCA_026418315.1 Bacteroidia bacterium | reverse complement strand
GGCATAGTGTTGAATGGAAGTTTTGACCAAAGAGTTAAATCGGCTATAACAAAAAATTTAGACCATTCTAAAATTATTTCAGAAATTTCTTGTTGTTCTGAAAAAATTGAGTATAAGAACTTTCAACACATTTATGAAGAATTTATTAAAAACCTGAATGTGGAGTTATGAAATATCAAAAATTAGATGAAAAATATATTTGGCATCCGTTTACACATTTGAAATATCAAAATAAAAATATCGTTGTTACCAAAGCAAAAGGCGTTTATTTATATACTGAAGATGGAAGAAAAATATTGGATGCCATTGGTAGTTGGTGGGTAAATGTACATGGTCATACACATCCTTACATTGCAAATAAAATTCAGCAGCAGCTAAACAAAATGGAGCACTGTATTTTTAGTGGGTTTACACATCCTCCGGCTATAGAATTAGCCCACAAGCTCAGTCAAATAGTTCCCATTAAACATCCCAAAGTTTTTTATTCAGATAATGGCTCTACTGCTGTAGAAGTAGGAATTAAAATGGCTTTGCAATATTTTTACAATCAAGGATTGGTACATAAAAACAAAATTATTGCTTTCAAAAATAGCTATCACGGAGATACCTTTGGCGGAATGAGTGTGGCAGAACGTAATGTTTTCAATTTGCCGTTCAAGAAAAAATTATTTAAGACATATTTTATTGATGTGCCCAATGCGAAAAACATCTCTTTTGTAAGGCAACAATTGATAAAATACCTGAACAAGGAAGATGTTGCGGCTTTTATTTTTGAGCCATTAGTGCAGGGTGCGGCAGGAATGACAATGTATGAAGCAAAATATTTGGACGAACTCATTCATATATGCAAGCAATATAAGGCATTAACTATTGCTGATGAGGTTTTTACAGGATTTGGTAAAACAGGAAAATTATTTGCCAGCGAATATTTGAAAAACAAGCCCGATATTATCTGCTTATCAAAAGGATTAACAGGGGGTTTTTTACCTTTGGGAGTAAGCATTTGCAACCAAGAAGTTTATAACGCTTTTGTTGATTTAGACAAAACCAAAACATTTTACCATGGTCATAGTTTTACTGCTAATCCACTGATGTGCACCGCAGCATTGGCCAATATTGAATTAATTGAAAAAACAGATTTTTTGGATAAAATAAAGCAAATAGAAAAATGGCATAAACAATTTGTTCAAACAATTTGTTCTCACCCACTTGTAAAAGATGTTCGTTATAAAGGGATTATTTTAGCCATTGAAATTAAAACTAAAGATAAAACGCATTACTTAAATAACATGTCTGAGATGATTGAAACGTTTTTTTTACAAAAAAATATTTTGTTGCGTCCTTTGGGAAATGTATTGTATTTGGTGCCGCCGGTTATTATTCAAGAAAATGAATTAAATACAATCTATTCTGCCATCAAACAGTTTCTTCAATATTTATCCACATCTAAATTTTCATAAAACAAGCAGATAAGTATTTTTATCCAGTATTTCATTATTTAAATTTACGCAACAAAAATAATCATTCTGTTATATGAAAAATATTTTACACACATGGTGGTTTCGTTTAATAATCAGTGTTTTGGGTGCATGGCTTGTTTATGTGATGTGTCCGCCTTGCTTAAGTAAAGAAGCATTATTAAGTATTTTAATTGGCTTACTTTTTGTTATTAATTTTCAGCATTTCCTTTTAAAAATACCTTTGCTTACTCATATCTCAAGGGCACTGACAGGTCCCCTGTTTATTTTTTCGGGCTTTATTAAAGCCAATGACCCACTTGGTTTTTCATATAAATTAGAAGAATATTTTGAAGTTTTTAAAGGTGATACAGGGTGGACACTTTTTGACTCTTTTGCACACATCTCTTTGGAATTGGCAGTATTTATATGTGCTTTGGAAATGATATTAGGGTTTACTTTGCTGATTGGTTACAAGGTTCGATTAACCTTATGGCTGCTTCTTCTACAAATTATTTTCTTTACCTTTTTGACATTTTATTCAGCATGTTTTAATAAAGTAACACATTGTGGCTGTTTTGGCGATTTTATTCCTCTCAAAGCATGGCAAAGTTTTTGGAAAGATATTGCTTTGCTATTTCTAATTACTATTTTATGGGTTACACAAGTGCACATTCGTCCTTTGTTTGTAGAATTATTTTCACACACAATTACCGTGCTAGCTTTAATCCTTTCATTTTTTATCCCTATTTATGCCTATAAGCACTTGCCGTATTTTGATTTCAGGCCTTATCACAAAGGTTCTAATATTCTTGAAAAAATGAAACCTGGTAAAAATTATCAGCCCCCTGTTTATGAAACTATTCTTAAGTATCAAAACTTAAAGACAGGGGAAGTAAAAGAATTTACATTAAAAGATTATCCGTGGCAAGACACATTAACATGGAAGTGGGTTTCTACTGAAAACAAACTAATCAAAGAAGCAATAGACGCTCCGAAGATTACTGATTTTTCTATTAAAACATTAGACGATGTAAACATCACAGACAGTTTATTAAATAACCCCAATTATCAATTTTGGATTATCTGCTGGAATTTAGCTAAAACCAAAACAGATGAAGAGATTATAGCCAAGATAAAGGATTTATATACATTAGCAAGCAAAGACAAAGTACCTGTTCTACTCATTACTTCTTCCGGAAAAGATGAAATTGAAACATTCAAAAATAAAACACAATTGAACCTGCCTTTCTTAAATGCAGATGGCATTGTTTTAAAAACAATGATAAGAAGCAATCCGGGTATTATATTAGTAAAACACGCAACCATTATCAATTACTGGCATTACAACGATTTGCCGTCTTATTCAGTGATTAAGGAAAAGGATATGAAATAATGAATAAGGTTACTTGTTTATGGGTAATATTGTTGGTTAAAGTTTATATTGGACGCGGCGGTGACACCGTTCGTGTTGCCAATAAAAACATGCATTATTGCACTCATGTTATCGGAATCAATTTTAATGGTAAAAGTTTGAATTTTGTATTTGACTCTTCTGTTGTCAAGTTGTATTGTGATACATTACCACAAGTTAAATTTTGGGAACAAGTACTTTGTTTATCTCCTGATAGCGCCATCATTAATTTAGCCCACAACAGAAAGAGTATTGAAACAGTAAGTGCAAAGTGGTGGATGAGTCAATCTGATGATTTCAAGAATTGTTATAGAGATAGTATTCGTAAATGTTACTTATTGCCCGATACAGCAAGAATTTTATTTACTACAGGAAAAGGAAATTATTATATATGGGACAGTGTATTTTATTTAATTGACAAATCAATAAAAGTATTTGTTGAAAATGGTGTAGATCCTTGGTATGCACAGTCTATTTTACTCATAGAAAGTCCTAAAGGAAACTTAAGATCTGCCAGTGGTGCCCGCGGGCATTTTCAATTGATGAAGAATGTGGCAAGAAAATTTGGATTAATAGTGAACAGACATTATGATGAAAGGTTGAATCTGGAACGTTCTGCTTATGCTGCTGCGATGTTGATTAAGCAAATATGCATACCCGAAACAAAATCAATGTTGGACTCTCTAAAAATAGTATACAACGAGAATGATTTGTGGTTTAAGTTACTAACCATGCATGTTTATCATGCAGGTACTTACAATGTAAGAAAGGCCTTGTTTAATTCTAACTGCAGAGTACCAGGTATGGAAATGATTTATTGTTTGTGGCAAACGCGTGTTGGTGCATTTCAGTCCGCTTCACAAAATTACTCTCAACTGGTTTTAACTGCACATATCAAGGCATACAAAAAATTTGATTTGCTGAAGTGCTTTAGGTGAGGTGTTATGAAGGTTGATATTAGTTCAAAACAAAGTCAAAGATGAATTTGATGATTCGTTTATGAGTTTTAATATAGACCAATAACCGCGTTGATATTTATCCATAATTTTTTCAATGCTTTCTTGTTTACTCAATCCCGTTGCAATAAGCCGATGGTAATCCTTGATAATTTTTTGTTTTTCTTCTGAAGGCATTTCTTTACCTGCATTTTTGAATTTATTTTCAGGGACTTTTCTTATTTCGTTCAACAAATCGCCTTTTTTTATCTTTTGAATTTCTTGTATTTGATAATCAAAGGCCTTTTTATTCACTTCAAATCCACAGGCATTTCTATCTAAGCCTATTGCCACTTTTGCTGTAGAGAAGCTCCCAAGAAAGAAATCACAAACGATGTCATCCTGGCTACTTGAATATAAAATCATTTTTGTGAGTAGCTGTTTGGGTAGTTCGTTTTTATTTTTAATTTGACCGGGTTTGTACTCTCTATTGATAATCCATACATCTTCTCTGTCAGCATAATTTAAGGATGCACCATTCTCATCTTTTTCAAAGTCAGCATAAAAAGCGTAAGTATTGAATTTATGTGGTTTACCTGGTTTAGTATATAGTAGAATATGATAATGC
>JAOABO010000128.1 GCA_026418315.1 Bacteroidia bacterium | reverse complement strand
GGTTACAAAAGCCCGTTCCCGTTTTGCTAGAACGTGATTTTAATATTCCCGAACTATCTGAATTACAAAAAGAAATTTATCGCCTGAAACACATACACAGCAAAACCTTTATCGCAAAACAAGAGTATGTTACTTAAAAAATATACATACATACAACAATCTTTACTTGCAAAATATACACGAACCGGCAACGCAGAGCTCATCTCAAAATTGAAAGAGGTAAAAACCAAAGGGATTCAATATTACCGTCATCTTATTTTTAATATTGTGTACGACGGCATTGCTAATGCCTACCCAATTATGACTGACTTTTTTGGAGAAGATAAAATGAAACACTTCATTGAACAATTTTTTTCAGAACACCAATGTCAAAATCCACAAGTATGGGCTATGCCAAAGGAGTTTATGGATTATTTCCTGCACCATCAAAAAGAGGTAATACAGCAATATCCCTTTTTACCTGACCTGATGTTGTTTGAGTGGAAAGAAATAGAACTATTTATGATGCCCGATGAGCCAATGCCCCATTATACAGAACAAGGAAGGATTTTAAAAGACAAATTAATACTCAATCCTGAAATACAAATATTGCACGTACAATATCCTGTGCATTTATATCACCCTAAAAAAATAGATGTTCAGCAGCATAAAGGAAGTTATTTTATACTCATACACCGCCATCCCGATACTAAAGACGTTTTATTTACACATCTCTCGTTATTATCGGTCAAAATTTTGGAATATTTATTTGAAGAGCCGCTTACACTGAATGTTTTAGCAGAAAAATTAAAATTAAATTCTACCAAAGAACACAACAAATTAAGAAAATTTTTAGTGCAAGGTTTAGAAGAAAAATTTATATTAGGATTTGTAAAATAATAATAATGCGATTTTTACAAAATACAGCATTGCTCTTTGTTCGCTTGCTTTTGGCGTATGGTTTTTATGAACCTGCAAAAATGAAATGGCAGAATCTATCTGATGTGGTTATGTGGTTCAAAGATTTGAACATACCATTTCCTTTTTTTAGTGCCTGTCTGACAGCATCTTTTGAAACGATTGGAATCCTTTTTTTAATAATAGGACTATTTGTACGGTATATCTCTGTTGTTCTTATGATTATTATGATAGTAGCTATTATGACTGTACATTGGAATAACGGCTTTGATGCTAGTAATAATGGCGTTGAGATACCTTTGTACTATCTTATTCTACTATATGTGTTAGTTTCTTTTGGCAGTGGCAAATGGGGCATGGACAGTTGGCTTTATGCACACACAAAATGGGGTAAACAATCAGCAATTAAATAAGCATGTATGGTATGGCATTACCCATTGATATACATCCATATAGGCTTGATTTTATTTGTCAATGCACAAACCTTACACTGGCAGCATTTTGATGATAAGACATTAACCCAATCCAAAAAAGAAAATAAACCTATTTTGCTTCACCTGGCTGCTAATTGGTGTCATTGGTGCCATGTCATGGAAGAAAAAACGTATCAAAACAAACAAGTCATTGCTTATTTGAACCAACACTTTATTGTATGTAAAGAAGACCATGATTTAAGACCCGATTTGGCTAATAAATACAGAGATTATGGATGGCCGGCAACCATTATTTTTTCGAAAGATGGTAAAGAATTATACAAACATGCAGGATATATGGAAGCATCAGAATTTTTGAAAATACTACAACAAGCTGTGCAGCAGAAATTAAGTATGCAAGAAAAAACCACCATCAACCCTTTCAATATCCAACTCAATACTAATGCTCCTAATAATAATCTTTTATATATTAAAAAAGATGTGATGAATAGTATAGATATTCAAACAGGAGGATTTCAATCCGCTCAAAAATCCGTAGATTGGGACATGTACGAATATACCTATTTACATCAACAAAATGATTCTCTAAAACAATGGCTGGATATTACTGTTCCAAATTCTCTTGGATTACTGGATACAGTGTGGGGAGGTGTATATCAATACTCTACTTATGCTGACTGGCAACACCCACACTATGAAAAATTACTTTCTGTTCAATCGCGGTATATCAAAATTTATTTGTGGTATTATTATATCAGTCATCAAAAAAAATATTTAGATGCAGCTATCAGTATCTATCAATACTGCAAACGCTTTTTGTATTCTAATCACTATAAAGCTTTTTACAATGCCCAAGACGCTGATTTGATAAAAGGAAAAAAAGCAACGGCTTATTTTGCATTGTCTGACAAAGAAAGAATAAAACAAGGGGTTCCTGCAGTAGATACCACCATGAATACAGAAAACAATTCAAGAATGATACAAAGTTTATTGGATTTATACGCCTACACAGCTGACAGTAGTTATTTTTATGATGCAAAAAATGCTCTGAATTTTATTTTGCATCATCGCTATAAAAATGATTTTTATACACATGCAACAGATACCACAATACCGCTTGCACTTACAGATCAATTGCAATTATACAAAGCTCTCATTAAAATGTACCTATTCACTCAGAATGAATTATACCTTATGCAAGCTAAGAATCTAATCCATTCGATTAAAGAAAAATTCTTCTCCGGAACTTGTTTTTTATCGTATATCCCACTCTCTAATTATTTGCCGCCTGATTGCCTTGTGTCTGAAAACATAGAAGCAGCAAGAATATTTAATATGGCCTTTTATCTCTTTAATCAAGAAGAATACAAACATATATCCCAACAAATATTGACGTTTCTGACAAGTGATGAAGTGTATAATAATATCATTGTTGAGCCGGGCATCCTTACTCTCAATGAAGAAATTCACACAGAACCATACACCGCACTCTACTTAAACTTCCAATCCGATACCTCTTCTCTTCCCTTACAATTACTACAAACGCCTTTAAGTTATTATTTATATCAAAGAGTTACGCCTAAAAATGTACCGGAAGATAAAAGAGAACTTATTGCAAACTTTAGTAACCAACAGCAGAATCTTGTATTGTTTTGTACTCACTCTTTTTGTAGTGCTCCCATTTATACTGCTTCTGATTTGAAGGAGTTTATTTTACAACAAATCCTAAAAAAATGATTATCAAAGAAATGAAACACCTTACATCATACATTATCAAGGTGTTCAATTTCAAAACCATACTCTTTAGAATTTCATTTACACTGATGCCTAATTTTGATCACTGCTATTCGGAATCATCTCTTCTACATTTGAATTTCCTTTAGGATTTTTAGATAGGTGGTGCTGTTTTAATTTTTCGATTTGTGCTGGGGTTAAAATTGCTTTTACTTCGTGCCGGTATTTTTTTCGTATCTCTTTTATCTCCGCTTTTTCTTGTTCTTGATTGTTGGGCTGTCCTTTGTACTTTTTTCGGATAGCGTCTACAGATTGAACCCTGTTTAAAGCCAGGGTGTACACTTTTGTTTTTTGGTCGGAACTTAATCCAACAATAGCATCCAACTCATTCACTGAACGTTGTGCCCTTTGTTCGGGTGTTAGATGTTGTTTTTTTTGATGAGGATAATTTGGTTGACTTGTACTAACATTTTGTGCGGTTAAGCTTGCTATGAAGATTCCGCCGGCAACCATGAACATCAATTTTTTCATAAACCATGTATTTTACACCTTTAGATGATTTTTAAGAAGATGGGTTTAAATGCTAATCAAAAAATCTTTTCATTTTGTTCATGATAAAATTTTTTTGTTTTTTTATAAATTATTCTTTTAATTTGCAAAACAGAAAGATATAAAATGAACATCAAAAATATAGTTCGCAGTTCGCAGTTCGCAGTTCGCAGTTCGCAGTTCGCAGTTCGCAGTTCGCAGTATATATAATTCAAACCAACAAAGTTCGTTCAAAAAAGATATTCCCTGCAAGAGCAGAAGTTTATTTTTTTCCCATACTTATCAACCAATCTCCGCCTTCAAACCAAAGCGGTCGTTGAGTGTCCGTCCCGCCGAAGGCGGACAAACATACTGAAACGACCGCGAACAAAATTCAAATAGAACGGGCATTTCGGTATGCCCGAACAAATAAACAACAACAAAAAAAGAATAACAACAAAAACAACAAAAACAACAACAAACCCTCAAAACCTCAACACTATGAAAACAAACATGCTGAAAACCGGACTGTGGCTACTAACCGCCGCCACATTAAACATAGGCGGTATGGCAAAGGCACAAAATGTAGGTATCAGTGCCAATGGCGTAGCGCCCGATAACAGTGCGATGCTGGATGTAGATGTGAGTGCTTTGCCCAACAATAACAAAAAGGGGATGCTGATACCGCGGGTAGCATTAAGCAGCAATACGGATGTAACGACCATTCCCAGCCCTGCCAATTCATTAGTGGTGTACAATACGAATGCGAGTATGATGAATGGCAATGGGGCGGGCTTTTACTATTGGAATGGCAGTAAGTGGATATACATGCCCGGTCCTTCGAACGGACCTGGGAGCACGGGGCAGGTACTCACG
>JAOABO010000127.1 GCA_026418315.1 Bacteroidia bacterium | reverse complement strand
TAGCAGACGTGCCGGTAGAAATGCTGGTAAATGTGTAGTTCATAGTGGAAATGCTGGAGTTGGTATTAACAGCATTGGCGGAAATAGTTGGGTTATTGCAGGTAAGAGTATCATCGCTTAAGCTGATTGAAAACGATGGAACAGAAGGACCATTGATATTAAGTACAATGCTTGTTGTCTGTGTACAAGAGCCACCACCTGCGTTAGCCACAATAACAGTATAATTACCGGGGCAAAGCCCGCTTGCATAATTAGATGTTCCTCCTGTTGGTAACCATGTGTAGGTATATGAGCCAGAACCTCCTGTGGCTGTTACAGATGCTGCTCCGGTACAGGAACTGCCGCAGGTAGATAGAGTGGTACTGGCTGTTGCAGTAATAGGATTATTACACGCAAACATGTCAATAAAAACACCTGAGTCGTAAGCGTGGTCTAATGCGTCGGCTATACCTATTTTGAAATGATAAGTAGCGCAGGGACAAACACTGACTGTAGATGTAATTGGAACTGTCATTCCATCAAATTGAATACAACTACCACCAATATTATTGACATAATAAGAGCTATTGGAACTCGCATTTACGTTATTAATACTTACAGGGGTGCCACCGGGCAAGGTAGCAACATTCGTGTTATTGTATGGAGTACCACTACATGCACCATTTGGTCCCGTGATAAAAAAACCAAAAGCATCATTAAATTGTCCTACAAATTCAGGGTATTCTTCAGAACCAAATACGTACTTTATAAATAATGTAGAGCAACTGGGAACAATATCAAATTCCAAAATACAGACGTCATTAGTAGCCGATGGTTCTATAGCAGTTAGTTGGGGGTCAGAATAACTGGTACCATAACTGAACCCTGTTGCGCTACCTGATGAGTTGGGTCCTTGGGCAACAGTAGCAGAACCGGTAGCCAGTAATACACCATTATTAATGCCTAAATTACAACTTCCGCTTGTTGTAAAAGTAGCGGCATATCCGGAAGGACAATTTAAAGTGGGATTATTTACAGTGAGTCCACTTCCAACAAATCCATTGATGAGTTGAGTGAGGGTAACGGTGTTATTAATTGTGATTTGTCCCCAACAAAACCATTGTAAAAATAAAAGAGAGATAAAATAAATTACTTTTTTCATAAACGACATTTTTTTACATGCTGCAAAGATAATACCTTTCTTTGTTAATAGAAAATATTATGATGGTATAATTACTTTTTGTTCATTGTTTTGTTTTCAAAAAAAACAATACCTATTTTTGGGGGTAAAATTTTAATTATGATACAATATTTGTTTTCTTTTCTGTTTGTGTTCAATGCAATATTTTTATTTTCTCAGGAACAGAGTAGTGTTAAAGATGAATTCAATACTAAAAAAGATGAAATGAATTGTTATAATAAGTGGGCAGCTAAGTTTGAAGAGAGGGGGGCAGAAGAGGTAAAAGATGGGGTATATACGGATGTGATTGTTACAGTAAGATATAAAGGTAATGCTACTTGTTATAGTGGAAAGGTAGAGATAATAGAAGGTAAGGTGGGCAAATTTTACATTTTATTAGAAGATGGAACGTATGATGAGTTTAAAAAAACATGGAAAAACAATTCTAATAAGGATAAAAAAATTATTAATGGTATCAGTGAAACCATGATTACGATTCATAATGAATTAGTGAATATTCTTTTTCCATCAAAATTAAAGCCCAAAAAGCCCAAACCAAGAATGGCCCCGGAACCAACAGAAGATTAGTTTATTTATATTATTCTATTGTCTCTTTTTGGCATATATTAAAATCGCATAAATTTTAGAGTGTATGGTTGATAAAGAAAAGTTTTTATTAAAAGATTATATTCCTTTGTTAAGGCAACTGAGTGGTCATGAAAAACCACTGTGGGGAAAATTATCTGCACAGGGGATGATTGAGCACATGACAGATTCGTTTGGTATAGGGTGGAAAAGAATTGTTTTCCCATTATATACTTCACCTGAAAATCTTCCGAAATTAAAGGCATTTATGCTGAGCGATAAGCCCTTTAAAGAAAATACACCTAATTTTTATATGCCAGAAGAGCCGCCTCCTTTAAGAAACGAGAATATTACTAAGGCAATAGAAGAATTGGAAAATGAAATTCAAAATTTTGTGCATTATCATAAAGAAAATCCCGGAATCATTGTTCAAAATCCATTTTTTGGTGATTTAAATTATCAAGAATGGTTACATTTATTATATAAACATGCACAGCATCATTTAAGACAATTTCGTTTAGTATAATTTATCATTCATGAAACATCCTAATTACTCAGATAATTTTATTTATGGGGCTCATTCTGTGGAGGAACTAATGAATGATGA
Source organism: Bacteroidia bacterium (assembly GCA_026418315.1). Lineage (GTDB taxonomy): Bacteria > Bacteroidota > Bacteroidia > B-17B0 > Aurantibacillaceae > BPGX01. Next base: position 2,160 of record JAOABO010000127.1, on the reverse strand, counting down.
ATCCAAAATTAAGAAAATAGAAAAGATATATGTAGATGAAAGCAAACACAAACAGTATCATTCATTACTCAATAAAGCAAGATTAAATAAAATTTCCGTACAGTATGTTCCTGCTGTTAAACTTGATAAGTTAGTAAAAAACAAAAAGCATCAGGGTATAGTGGTGCATCTACTGGATATAGAGTATTATACTATTTCTGATATATTGAACCGTACGACTAAAAAAATAGAATTGATAGTTTTTTTAGACAGGATAACCGATGTGAGAAATTTTGGTTCTATTGCTCGCAGTGCTTATGCTTTAGGAGCAGACGCCTTGCTTATTCCTTCAAAAGATTCGGCTTCTATCAATGCAGATGCTATTAAAACATCGGCAGGAGCATTAATTAAAATTCCAGTATGTAAAGAGCCAAATATTTTAGATACTCTTCAACTACTTAAAAATAAAGGATTTCAAATAATAGCATGTCATGAAAAAACCAGCTCAACTATTGATGAAATTAATTTTACTCATCCATCTGTTATCATTCTTGGTTCTGAACACAATGGCATTTTAAAGGAGTACTTAAAAGTATGCGATGCAGAAGCCAAAATTCCTATGAATAGAGTGTTTGATTCTTTGAATGTTGCTGTGTCGGCAGGTATTGTGTTATATGAAGTAACAAGACAAAAACGTAAGAATAAGAAGTAGCAAAATTTATTTGTACAGTATAAAATAGTTTTACTGATTTTGATTTTGTGTGTAAAAAAATATCTTTACTAATGTAAAGCCCTACCCAGCTTTTGTGAAAGGATAAAACTTTGATTGTCAGTTATTTTATTTTGGATGATTGGTATTAAAATATTTATCCACCATCATAATAAAAGCACTGATGGCTGCTCCTCCGAGTTCCAGTTCTCTTTTATGCACATTTTCAAACACATCTTCTTTTGTATGGTGTATATCAAAATATCTTTGATTATCTGGTTCGTATCCGCATAATGGAATTTTAAAGTATTTTTTTAGAGGACCAATATCTGCACCACCACCTCCTTTTTTAAACTGAATGTAATATGGTTGAAATAAATAATTCCACTTTTGGCAAAGTTCATAAAGACCATTGGTTGTATCTACAGCAATGTATCTTGGAGTAAAGCCGCCAGCATCGCTTTCTATAGCGGTGATGTGTTTTTCTTTATTTTTGAATGCCTGATAAGCGTAAGTTTTTCCACCCATTAAGCCGTTTTCTTCGTTCATAAAGGCAACGATTCGTATAGTATTTTGTGGAGAGTAAATATTTTTGAATACATATATGGCTTCTATAGATTGTACTATGCCGGCGCCATCATCATGTGCTCCTTCTCCTATATCCCAGCTATCTAAATGTCCGCCAATAGTTATATATTGTTCAGGATATTTTTTTCCTTTAATTTCTGCTATCACATTGTAGGACTGAATACTGTCTGCTGTATGGTTTTCAGTAAATAGTTCTGCCTTAATGGTTTTGTATGTTTTAAGTAAGTAGGAGAGTGTGTCTGCATCACGAAAGCTAATAGCTAATGATGGAATTTTGTCTTTAGATATTTTTTCATCGTAGTACATATTGCCTGTGTGGGGTGAGTGGTTATTGCACAGGGTCATACTTCTGATAAGGCATGCTTTGGCTCCGTATTGGGCAGCATAAGATGCTCCGGAATATCGGTATTTCACTGTTTCTCCATAAGATTGTGAGGTGGATATATTCTGGGGATTAAAAGACACATTGAAAAACACAATTTTATCTTTAATCTGTGAGGGAGGTAGCTTTTTTAGTTCATTTTCGTTGGTTACTTCAATTATTTCAGAGTTAATGATTCCATTAGAGCTAACAGAATTTCCTAATGCTATAACATTTACAGGTATTTTTTGATTACTGACCGATAACGAGCAATATGCTACACCTCTTTTCCACACAGGAACTTTTACTGGTTGAAGATAGACCGTATCGGCTCCTGATTTTTTCATAGTTTGATAAGCCCATTCTACAGCTTTTTGTGCATTTTCTGAACCTGATAAACGATGGCCAATTTTTTTACATAAAAAGTATAAGTTCTGATAGCATTGAGATTGGGTTAAAAAATAATTATATATTTTTTTGATTAAAACACTATCTGAACTGTATTGGGAGAAATGAATAAAGG
>JAOABO010000126.1:4211-4511 GCA_026418315.1 Bacteroidia bacterium | reverse complement strand
CCTAACGATAAGAAATGTAAGAACTGTAAAATATTCAAAAATTATGAATTGCTTTATAATGGTTTATATGTTGAAAATAATAAAATTTATCTGAAGTATAACAATCTGAAAGANTTAAAAAAATTACTCAAGAAACCTAAAGACGGCATTGCTATAGACATTGTACAAAGAGCACAATATACAAAAGCAGATTACAACATTATAGATAATAATCTGCTCAACAAAGGCATCATGCAAAAAGTAATTTACAAAGATAAATTCTTTTCATCCAACAAACTTTTAGATAAAAAAGACCAAAAG
>JAOABO010000126.1:0-4201 GCA_026418315.1 Bacteroidia bacterium | reverse complement strand
ACGACATTTTGGTAGAAGTGGGAAAAATGCCTAAAAACATAACAGGAGAATATGAACTCAACCTGATTATTATTCAAGACAATACCATTTGTAAAACTATTACGCAGTCCTATACCGAGCTGGTTCAACAGGAAGGAGAATTTAATAACAGCATCTTACCTATTAAAGCAAAAATAGATAACGAAAAAAATTTTGTGCCAAAAGCAGAAAACAACTTAATCACCTTCATTATTCCATTTGAAAAAAACAAATACAATTACAAACCCGAAGATGTTCAACCGCTTATTGATGCACTGGACGAACCCGATTATACAATTGAAGGTTTATACATATACGCCTACTCTTCTATAGAAGGTGATTCTGTTACCAATGCCAAATTACAAATAAAACGTGCAGAAAGTGTAGCACAGGTTTTGCAAAACAATCAAAGCGTAAAAGTAAAGCCAGTTATCATTACAAACGACAGCTGGAATTTATTTGTTTTGGAAAACGAAGACGGACCTTATGCACAGCTTGTACAAATGGGGAAGAAAAAGGCCATTCAAAAAATTAATAGCGATAAAAAATTACTGCAGGAACTGGAACCTATATTAGCACGGGAACGATTTGCACAGGTAGTGATGGATGTAACATACGATATTAGTGGCAATAAAGAACAAAAGTATTCTTTTTCTATGCTCAAAAAAGCTATTAAATCAAATGATACAGCAAAATCATTCAAAATACTGGAATACATATATTCCAATATCAAAAACAACAAGTATCCAAAAACATCCTTAGACACTTTTCATTTGAATGTAACCAAAGAAAACATTCCATTTACCAATAATCTTATTTACTTCAAATACTTATTAAATAACACATTGAAAGATGAAGAGGCAGATGTTTTAAAGAAAAATTTTGAGATGGACAATACGAACCCAATTTTACAATACAATTATGTATTTGCAAAAATCAAAACCGATTCTATGATTGGAAACAAAGATGTACAGGTTAAAATTCAAAATGAAATTGATAACTTACAAAAAACTAATTTGGATAAACAATACATCAACAACTTAAATACAGAATGGCAATTCAAATTAATAGAATATTACGATACTATCCCCAATAGCGAAGCACAAATAGAAGCATGTCTGAATAAAATAAAATCATTTTACAACATAGATGAGGCATCATGGAAAAACACCGTAAAATTGGCCAATATTTTTGCAAAAGCCAAACTCTATTGGGAAGCCGCACAATTACTGGAACCTCTGCTTACTTCAAAAGATGTAAACGATGTGATTGTTTTTAATTACATCAGCATTGCATCTCATTTGCCTGAAAAGTTCAATTCAAGATATTTTACCAAAGCCATGGAATTAGCTAAACAATATACGCCCGAAAGGTTTTGTAAATTATTTGGCAAACCCTATCTCTCTTTCCAAATACTTGAAAATCCCGGAATAAAAAAGACGTTTTTAAGTTCAGATTGTAAAAGATGATAAATGTTGTATTGTTTCTCTCAAACTACTTTTTCTTTTTCACTCACTTAACAGCCACCCCATAGCCAATATATTTCCAATTATCAGGACATATTTTGTTACATAAATACTTATCAAAATATGATAAAATTTCTCTTTGTTTTTCTGTTCTTCCAAAAGCAGCCAATACGCCATTTACTTTTATTTCATAATAAGAAAATGGTTTTAGTAACTCATGCATGTCTTGTAAAGAAACATATCTCCATTCCTTACCCCATCTCACAAATTTTTTTCGCATGAATTGATGAAGTAAAGACGCTTTTAAGTTTTCAGCAAATAAAAAATATCCTCCGGGTTTTAATGCTTTGTATATTTCAGAAATCACTTTTTGTTGATTAGAAAAATTATCTTTTCTTCCTATTCCTCCAAGAATGGACTTAAACATAATGACATCAAAACGATTGGTATAAGGAATATCAGTGGCGTCTATATCTTGGTATTGAATATACCTAGTAACATTATATTTTTGATGAAGGGGCTGGGCAAATTTCTGTGTTTCACTTAAATCCGAACAAACTACTTGTTTATTCTTTAATGCTGCCCACAAAGACAAACCACCTTCCCGTGCTCCTAACTCTAATACATTACTTACATTTTCCCACTTTACTTTGCTATCCCAATACTTAGTAACAACAGCCCATGAAGCAACATCCCATTGTATAATTTCCTTGATTAATTCAAAATCCATTGCATACCACCTAATGACTCGTCCAATCAGATACCTGAACTGAAGTGCACCAAGCTTTCTCTTTTCATAGGGTTGACAATCATAACAGGGATGTTACTGATATCTACAATTTTCTGCACATCGGTTCCGCTAAAAAATTCTTTTACACTTAAATCGGGCTTATTCATAACTATGATAAGGTCTGCCTCAATTTTATTAGCATATTCCACAACAGCTTTAGGAATATCATCAGTACCTATTGATTTATTAGAACAAGGAATTCCTTTGCTTTTGATAAATTGCTTAACTTGGTGTGAGTAGGCCAATAATTGGTTTTCATAACCCTCATCATCAGGAGAAAAGATAGCCAATAATCGGATGGATGCATTGTAATATTTTGCAAACTGTATAGCTACATCTACCTTTTCACGGCTTTCAGGAGAAAGGTCTAAAGGTAATAATATATTTTCGCAACCATCCCTGTTTTCTTTTCCTCTGATAGTAATAACAGGACAAGGTGCTTTTCTAATCATACTAAAAGCACTGGGTTTAAAGATATCCTTGAATTCAATATGGCTTTCAAGACCTACCATAATAAGTGTTGCACCTATTTCTTTTGCAACATTATCTGTCTCTTCATATACATTACCTTTTACAGTCATAAAATCAGTAGGCAAGCCGCTCTCTTTTTCAGTTTGTTTAGCTAATTCTTTCATTTCTTCAAATCTTTCCATGCCTCTTTTTTCATAGCAGTATAATAGTACCAGGCGGGAGTGGGTATATCTTGCCAGGTTGTATGACTGTTTAATAGCAATTAAAGATTGTTCTGTAAAGTCAATGGGTATTAAAATAATACCACGCTCTTTCAGCTTCATATATTTATGGTTTAATCAATTTTTTCGACTTGAATTTCTTCTCCGTTCTCAATTTTCTTATTAGAATTGTTTTGATTATTATCGTTAGAAGAAGAATCTTTTTGATACAATTTATTAAACTCTTGTATAGCTTGTCTGACCTGATCTATTTGCAGATACCACTTATCAACGCCTTCAATCAGCATGGGCTGATCTTTAAATAGTTCCTTTAAAACTTTTTTGTAGGGTTTTTCTTTTGGCAGTTCCACTACACCGGCTACTTTGCTTTTTGGGTCAGCTTGCGTATCTGTAACATAATAGATAGGAATAGCTACTTTTTTATCTTTTTCTATTTTTTCTTCATTGATTTGATATAAAATTATTCTACCTTTTTCCAAAACTTCTGCAAAATAATCTGTTTCATTTATTTTTAAAATTTCAAATTTTCTGTCTCCAAAGCCGTATGCTTTTGCTTTTTTGGTATTAATTTCGCTTACTTTTTTTGCATTGGGTAATTTAAAGAAAAAGCTGATATTGTATTGAGCATCTGTTTCTCCTGCATTCACCTGAATGTCTCCTTTGATTGTATCTCCTTTGTAAGGCAAGTACCAACCCTTTTCAAACTCGGGAGATACACCCATTGCTTTGTTATTGCTGTTTTTTTTTGGCTGAGAAAACATTACACCTTGAAATAACAACAACACGAATAAAGAATACCATTTTGACCAAAATTTCATTTGAATTGATTTTTTGTTAAAATTATCAGGACAAATATAATGAAAAATTTACTTTAAGGTAAAAATATTTCCACATAAGCTAAATACACAACCGTTTGTAATATTCTCTATTGATACTAGTACCCTCCGATATTGGCCGCAGGCGGGAGTATCGAAGAAAGGTCGTTGAGCAGAGCACAACTCACACCTAAACGACAGCATTCAAAAGTTCGGACATTTCGGTACTCCCGCCCCACCGCAGGTGGCAGATTAAATCTTATCAATATTTGAAAAAATAAATTTGAAATTTCAGAATATCTATAACTCTCTACAGTTTAATATTCCATTAAAAGGCAATATTTCCATTATTAAAATAAACAGTATCCATTGACACTCCGCTGCACGGAAATGAACCGAATATTTTAAAATAAAATGTTC
>JAOABO010000125.1 GCA_026418315.1 Bacteroidia bacterium | reverse complement strand
GCTCAACCCCCTGCTTACAGAGCCTGGTACTGTTCCATGGAGTGGTGAGGTAATGACCAGCCGCTGGGCTTACGAAGCATTAGCAGTTAATCAATTCAAAAACAATCGCTTTGAAAAATTATTTTATCCTTACGATAAAATTATCAGTAATGCACAATACAAAAAAGTTTATTGGATACCAAAAATTCAAAACAAACTCACTAAAATTGAAGGAGAAATAAAAGATAAAAATTACAATCGACAGGTTTTAATGCAGGACATTGACTTAGTAAAAAACGAACTATTGAAAGAATACAATAAGATGTATAATAAAGTACCATATTCTTCTGATATCAAAGAAATACAAGGATTATCTATCCATACCATAAACTCCGAAGTTATCAATAACATTCGTAACTACCTGTATGACTTGAACAATTATTACATAGACCTTGAAAACATTGCCCGCAAAAAGAAAGACGAAAAAGCACGCTCCATGCAAAAAACTCCCACCGAAAAAGAACAATTTATCAAACTGGAAGAAGATAATGAAAACGAAGCATTGAACCAACTGGTTACCAATAGCAACGATATCAGCGGTGAAAGATGTATGGAAAAAAATGGAAAACTCATCAGAAGAATAGACCTCGTATTTTATGACCCCGAAGATTCCAATTTTGGAGGAGCACACTTTTATGCACCAAGAAAAAAATTGATGGGCACTTATATTGACACGCTTTATTTTAATGTTGCTATTATCTGGCTGATGACTATTATCTTATGGTTCACACTTTACTTTGATGTATTCAAACGTATGTTCAATAAAACAGGAGAATGGATAAGCTTATTGAAATCCAAGAAAGAAACTGATTCGTAAATGATACACCACCATATTCCCTTTTTAAATGGCAATATTCATTGTGTTACTAAAGGTAAAGGCAGGTGCATTGTACTATTACATGGATTTTTAGGAAGTTGGGAAATTTGGGATTACTTCATTAATGTTTTATCAAAATCCTTTAAAGTCATTGCCATTGATTTGCCGGGGCATGGTAAAAGCGACTGCTTTGGGTACGCTCATAGCATGGAACTTATGGCAGATGCAGTACATGCCGTTTTGAAATATTTCAGAGTAAAAAAAACCGTGATGGTTGGCCATAGTATGGGTGGCTATGTAGCACTTGCTTTTGCCAAAAAATATCCCGAATATATCACAGGATTGTGTTTGTTCCATTCTACTGCTTATCCCGATTCTGAAGAGAAAAAGAAAGACCGTAACAGAGCTATTAAAATTGTAAAAATCAACCCAAAATTATTTATTCGTCCAATGATTAAAAATCTGTTTGCAAAAAACAATCTGAAGTATATTCAAAACGAAGTAAAAAAAGCCACTCAAATTGCCTTGCAAACACCTCCCCAAGGCATTGTGGCCGCTCTCATTGGCATGAGAGACAGACCTTCTTCCATTAACTTAATAAAAGACGCACATTTTCCGATGATGATAATCATTGGTAAGAAAGATAATGTGTTGCCTTATGATACACTTTTGCAACAATGCCACGTCATTTCTAATAAAACATGTTTGATATTGGAATACGATGGACATTTTGGAATGCTTGAAAATCCAAAAGCCACTTCTTATGCCATAAGAAAATTTGCAGGAAAATGCTTTACGGCACAATAAAATAAATTAAAAACAATATTTGTAAGTTGTTCTCAAAGTAACTTTGCATACTCCTTTGTCAATATTTCTTGCCGTGAATTGTAGTTAAAATCGTACCTTTGCCAAAAATTTTTTTATGAGAACAGATAACTACCAGCATCACGATTATTATTTAGTAGATGAATTATTATCAGAAGAACATAAATTAATCAGAGATACCGTAAGAGCATGGGTAAAAAAAGAAGTGTCGCCAATTATTGAAGAAGCATGTCAGAAAGCGACTTTTCATAAACCTTGGATAAAGGGTTTAGCAGAAATCGGAGCATTTGGTCCCTTTATTCCACAGGAATATGGTGGAGCGGGGTTGGATTATATTGCTTATGGTATTATGATGCAGGAGTTAGAAAGAGGCGATAGTGGAGTACGTTCTACTGCTTCGGTGCAAGGTTCGTTGGTTATGTATCCCATCTATGCTTTTGGCAGTGAAGAGCAAAAACGAAAATATCTGCCCAAATTAGCAAAAGGCGAACTGATGGGTTGCTTTGGGCTGACCGAGCCCGATTATGGCTCTAATCCTGCAGGCATGATTACACGAATAGAAGACAAAGGGGATTATTATTTATTAAATGGTGCCAAAATGTGGATTTCCAACGCTCCATTTGCCGATATTGCTGTAGTATGGGCAAAAGATGATAACGGAGAAATTCGTGGTGTGATTGTAGAGAGAGGAATGGAAGGATTTACCACACCTGAAACACATGGTAAATGGAGTTTGCGTGCCAGTGCTACAGGCGAGTTGGTGTTTGATAATGTCAAAGTGCCAAAAGAAAACGTGTTACCTAATATCAAAGGATTAAAAGGACCATTAAGTTGTCTCAACAGTGCAAGATATGGTATTGCATGGGGAGCCATTGGTGCTGCATTAGATTGTTACGACAGTGCTTTACGCTATTCCAAAGAAAGAATACAATTTGGAAAACCCATTGGTGCTTTTCAGTTACAACAAAAGAAATTAGCCGAAATGATTACAGAAATTACCAAGGCACAGTTACTCGCATGGCGTTTAGGAGTATTGAAAAACGAAAACAGAGCTACACCTGCTCAAATTTCTATGGCTAAACGAAACAATGTAGCCATGGCCTTGAACATAGCCCGCGAAGCCCGTCAGATACACGGCGGTATGGGCATTACCGGTGAATATCCTATTATGCGGCACATGATGAATTTAGAATCCGTCATTACTTATGAAGGTACGCACGACATACACTTGCTCATTACAGGGCTGGATATTACAGGGTTGAATGCTTTCAATTAATTTGAACTATCAGATTAATCTATATCCATGAAACTCCTTGCCCCATCTTTATTATCGGCTGATTTCGTCAATCTGAATTTGGTTATTCAAATAGTCAATGAAAGTCCTGCTGATTGGCTGCATTTAGACATTATGGATGGCGTATTTGTTCCTAATATATCTTTCGGGTTTCCTGTACTTGCTGCGGTTCAAAAGCACTGTCAAAAACCATTGGATGTACATTTGATGATTGTTGAGCCCGACCGATATATTTCAAAATTTGCTGAATATGGGGCTCAATACATTTCCGTGCATTATGAAGCGTGTATACATTTACATCGTACTATTCAAAACATACGTTCATTAAATGTTCATCCTGGTGTGGCTATTAATCCTCATACATCTGTGCATTTATTGGAAGATATTATTGCAGATATTGATTTAGTATGTTTAATGTCTGTCAACCCTGGTTTTGGAGGGCAAAAGTTCATTGACAATACTTACAAAAAAATAGAACAGCTCAAAAATCTGATTATTCAAAAAAATTCCAAAGCACTTATTGAAATAGATGGAGGAGTAGATGTCTATAATGCTCAGGCTTTAATAAAAACAGGAGCAGATGTATTGGTAGCTGGTAATAGTGTGTTTGGGCAAAAAGATATAGCCAGAGCTATTCATCAACTCAAAGAGGAGATAACAAAACCATGACTATTCGTGAGCAAATTGATTATTTAAGAACTTTTGTAACGGAGAGGAGATTTCAAAGATTTAATGAAGTATTAAGTAAGCGAACGCGATATATAACGATTGTATTAGAAGATGTATTTCAAGGGCATAATGCTTCTGCTGTGTTGCGCAGTTGTGAATGCTTTGGTATACAAGATGTTCATTTTATTGAAAATCGAAATACGTTTAAAACGAATGAGGAAGTTTCTATGGGAGCCGCTCAATGGCTTACAATATATCGATACAACGATAAAGACACAAATAATACAGCTATTTGTTATAGTAAGCTAAGGAAGAAAGGATATAAAATTGTAGCCACATCTCCACATCATAAGTCGGTAGATATAGAATCACTAAATATAGATAATCCAATTGCATTGATATTTGGAGCTGAAAAAGAAGGATTAAGCAAGTATGCTTTGCAACATGCCGATGAATATGTTCATATTCCTATGCACGGTTTTACCGAAAGTTTTAATATCAGTGTCAGTGCAGCATTGTGTATGTATGAACTTAATAAGAGATTAAGGCGATCGGGTATTTCTTATTTATTGTCCGAGGAGGAAAAAAATGAGATATTATTAGGATGGCTGAAAAACACAGTGGAAGATGCTGATGGGATTTTAGGGAGAAAATTAGGTACAAATACGAATATATCACTTAATAATCCAAACTAAAATGTAATTTCTAAGTCAAGAATTACCTCCACCAATGCTGAATGAAAAACAAATAATCTTTTCGCCAATGATAATTGGCTTTTGCATTCAAAAAAGACAAAATATTTTTTTCTGAAGTATTGATTAATTCTTCAGTTTGTACTAAATGGATTTTGTTAGCAGGTAACAGTGATGCATTATTGGAAGCAAAAATAACCAGATTACTGTTTTTTTCATTTTGTGTAGTGGGTATGGCAG
>JAOABO010000124.1 GCA_026418315.1 Bacteroidia bacterium | reverse complement strand
GGGTGCAAATATACAGCACCCTTCCCATCTTCTCCAAATTTTTTTCTAATTTATTTTTCAAATCATTGATTATCAATCAATTATTTTTTTTTTTACCCAACTACCCCCTCCAATATTTTTTGAGATAGTGAGTATTTGATGCAATGCTATGTGGATTGTAACACATTGCTGTTCTGGTTTTATTTTACAAAAAAATAGGCAGTGTAATTTTATACATATATTTGCACAAAATGAAGTATATGAAACTGAGTATAATGATGTGTTGTATGAGTTTATTAGGAAATTTATTTCAGGAAACTCCGAAAAATAAGACATCTATTCACCAATTCAAAGCAAAGGATATTGATGGTAATGTTGTAGATTTTAATCAATTCAAGGGGAAGAAAATATTAATCGTCAATACGGCATCTGAATGTGGTTTTACGCCGCAATACAAAGAGTTAGAAATGCTTTATCAAAAATACAAAGATAAGAATTTTATAATTATTGCATTTCCGTGTAATGATTTTGGAGGTCAGGAGCCAGGTGATGAAAAACAAATTAAATCTTTTTGTCAGAAAAATTATGGAGTAAGTTTTTTAATCATGGAAAAAATAAGCATTAAAGGTAAAGATGTTCATCCTATTTATCAATGGCTTACGCAGAAAGAAAAGAATGGCGTAAAGAGTTCTGTTGTATTATGGAATTTTCAAAAATACCTCATTGATGAAGATGGCTATCTTGTAGATTATTATACATCGGCAACCAGCCCTTTGTCTTCAAAAATTATTAACTGGATTGAAAATAAAAAATAATTATGAAATTGGATATTCTGGCTTTTGGAGCGCATCCTGATGATGTGGAAATATCATGTGCAGGCACCATTTTAAAGCATGTAGAAATGGGTTATAAAATTGGAATTATTGATTTAACTGCTGGCGAGCTTGGTACTCGTGGTAATAAACAAATCAGATTAAAAGAATCTGAGAAAGCAAAAGAGATGATGGGTGTATGTATAAGAGAAAATTTAAGTATGCGAGATGGTTTTTTCAAGAATGATGAAGAGCATCAGCTGGCTGTTATTCAAAAAATTCGTCAATACAGACCTGATGTCATTTTTGCTAATGCGCCTACAGATAGACACTGCGACCATGGGAGAGCAGCACAGTTAGTAAAGGATGCTGCTTTTTTGAGTGGTTTAGTAAAAATTGATACTTATCATAATGGAGAAAAGCAAAATGCATGGCGTCCGATTGCAGTTTATCATTACATACAAGATTATTACTTAAAGCCTGATTTTGTGATTGATATTTCTAAGTATTTTCAAAAGAAAATTGAAGTATTAAAGTGTTATTCTTCTCAATTTTACAATCCTGCGAGTACGGAGCCAGAAACCGCTATTAGTGGAAAAGATTTTTTTGATGTACTAGAAAGTAAAGCGAGAATTTGGGGTAGATATATTTCTGTTGAGTTTGCAGAAGGTTTTATTGCTAATAGATTATTGGGTATTGATGATGTTATGAAATTAAAATGAGTTTTTATTTAGGTCCATGTAGTAATAAGAATGATAATCACATTCACTATTAATGATAATAAGAAGGTTCGCACCAGCCACTTGGGCGGAGCTTGGGCAATATTTAAAACAAGATTTGCCATAGTGAATGCTAACCCTAATGCCATGAGAAATAAATTATTTTTTTCTAAAGCGCTCATGGCCATTATGCCTCCCATTACGCTGCCCACCAGAATAAAAACACTTATCATTCCATAGTATCCTTTCTCTGTAAATTCATCTAATTTTTGCAACATAATTTTATATTTTGAGTACAAAGTTCCTTTGTTTAATCAGAATAAAAAATGATTTAAATCATAGGCAACAAACACAAACACCATTTATGCAAGGATAGAAAAATAGTTTATGTTATTTATGTGCCTTTTGAATTTCTGATTATAACAATATTGCAATTGGAGTTCTTATGTATTAATTGAAACAGCCATTTGGTTTTAATAAACGATTTTTACACTATACAAATAATTCGGCGCGGCTTATTTTGATGAATACATTTACTTTAATATTTTGACTAATAAAATACCTCCCAATACTGCCATAATTCCCAGCAAAACACTGGATATGATGTAGAAAACAGCTAAAGTATATTCGCCTTTTTGAATTAAAGAAAGGTTTTCGGAAGCAAAGGCAGAGAACGTGGTAAATCCACCGCAAAATCCAGTAGCTAATAATAAACGAAATTGAGATGAATAGGGGATGCTTTCTGTAAAGCCATAAATTAACCCAATTAAAAGACACCCTATGATATTAACTGCATAAGTTCCAAGGGGAAAAAGCGAGGCATGATTTTTTGTAATTAGAAATGAAATATAATACCTGGCTACACTTCCGAAAAAACCTCCAATACCAACTAATAAAATACTTTTCATCGGTATCAGGTTTATTCATTTATTTTTGATTGGAGGGAAATAGGTATAAACAATCATATAAAATTGCAGATTTGTAATGATACGCGGTGAGGGGGGGATTCGAACCCCCGGTACGGTTTTAGCCGTACGACGGTTTAGCAAACCGTTGGTTTAAGCCACTCACCCACCTCACCTTTTTTATTTCAGAGTACCATTTAATTGGTTACTTGCTGGTAAATTTCGTTTACATTATATTTTGCAAAGAAAAGTGCCGCAAAGGTATGTGATATTTTATAAAATTAAAAATATCATTGCAAAAATAAATTAATTATCGTGTTTTTTGAGCCATTCAATAACAGCGGGGGCTAACTCATTTTGTGATTTTGAACCTACAAATACTCCTATATGCCCTCCTTTAAAACTATAAAGTGTTTTATCTTTGCTGGATACTAAATCGTTTAATGGTATGGTAGATGAAGGCGGTACCAGATGGTCTTCTGTAGCATAGATATTTAATAGAGGGCACGTAATATTTTTCAGGTTTACTTTCTTTCCTTTAATAACCAGTTCTCCTTTCACTAATTTGTTTTGTTGGTACAAATCTTTCATAAATTGTCTGAAGCATTCTCCTGCCTGGTCTGGGCTTTCATTAATCCATTTTTCCATTCTCAAGAAGTTGAGTAATTTTTCCTTGTCGTGGATAATGTTCATTAAATTCTGTTGTTTTTGAAGTTTCATCATTGGTTTCAATATTTCAAATCCGATATTAAGGAAATCGCCTGGAATAAGCCCATGATAACCCTCTACTAACTTATCAAAATCCATGTCTTTGCTCCATCTGAATAACAAACCATCATTGGTAGAAAAATCGATAGGCGTAACATGTGGTATTAAATTTTTTACTTTTTCAGGGTATAATGCAGTATAAATAACTGATAAGGTGCCTCCCTGACATATACTCAAAATATTAATTTTGTTGTGTCCTGTGTTTTTACGAATAAAGTCAACGCAATGGTCAATGTAATCAATGTAGTCATCGCAGGTTAGATATCTGTCTGCCTTGGTAGGGAATCCCCAATCAATTAAATATAGATCTGCTCCGCCGTTCAAAAGGTTTTTAATATAGGAACGGTCGGGCTGTAAATCTAACATTTTATAGGTGTTTACAAGTGCATATACAATCAGTATAGGAGTTTTAATAGTAGGTGGCGTTTCTCTGTCGTAATGGTAGAGTACTAATTTATCTTCTTTATATACAGGTGTTTTAGGTGTAGTGGCAATGTCTATTTCTTTTATATCCTTTAATGTTTCTGTTCCCTTTATTATTTTTTCTACTAAATCCATTGCTTCTTTCATTTGATCTAAGTTGATTGCTTCCATAAAAATTTATTTTTAAGCACAAAAATAAGGATTTTTTTGTTTTAATGATTTTCAATGTATAGGATTTCTGCCAATAGATTCATAATGGAATGGCAATTCCTGCATTTGGTTTAAGTCATAGAGGTTTCTGCCGTCAAATATGTTTTTTTCTTTCATCAGTTTAGCCATTTTTTCAAAATCGGGGCTTCTGAATATTTGCCATTCGGTGCAAATGACTAAAGCGTTTGCATTTTCTAATGCTTCGTAAGGGTCTTTGGTATATTGAATGGTAGTGGTATCAAAAATTTTTTTAAAGTTTTCCATTGCTTCCGGATCGTATGCTGCAATGATAGTTCCTTCTTTTAATAATTCTTGAATTACAGTGATGGCGGGTGCTTCTCTTACATCGTCTGTGTCGGGTTTGAATGCTAATCCCCATATAGCTATTTTTTTATTTTTGAGTTGATTATTAAAATATTTTTTAATTTTTTGAACGATGATGTTTTTTTGAATTTGATTAACCTGCATAACAGCATTTAAGATTTTAAAGTCATAGTCATATTCTGATGCTGTATGATACAGAGCTAAAACATCTTTGGGAAAGCAACTTCCGCCATAGCCAATGCCAGCAAATAAAAAACGTTTTCCTATTCTTTCATCACTTCCAATGCCTAATCTTATCATATCTATATCTGCTCCTGTTTTTTCGCATAAGTTGGCCATTTCATTCATAAAAGATATTTTGAGTGCCAGAAAAGCATTGGCTGCATATTTGGTTAATTCTGATGATCTTTCATCCATGAATATGATAGGATTGCCTTGTCTTACAAATGGCTTGTACAGT
>JAOABO010000123.1:491-4834 GCA_026418315.1 Bacteroidia bacterium | reverse complement strand
GTATATCGAAAAAAGGTAGAGCCCCTGTCTTCTATTATTGATTATGGATTTTATGTTTCATTTTTTCCACATCTGGTAGCGGGACCTATTGTAAAGGCACACGATTTTTTGTATCAAATTCAAATGCCTTATCAATTGACCATTCAGGAATTTAAACAAGCGTGGATGATGATTGTAAAAGGATTAAGTAAAAAAGTAATCGCAGATTTTCTGGCACTTCAAATGACAGATAAAATATTTGAAAATCTTAGTTTTTTTACTTCTTACGAAAATTTTCTTGCCATTATCGGATATTCTTATCAGGTGTATGCAGATTTTTCAGGATATACAGATATTGCAATAGGCATCGCTTTGTTACTGGGTTATCGTTTGAAAAAAAATTTTAATTACCCTTACAAGGCACAAAGCCCTTCTGAGTTTTGGAAACGGTGGCACATGTCATTGTCATCGTGGCTGCAGGAATATCTTTATATTCCACTTGGAGGTAATCGTGAAATTACATTTGCTTCATACTTGTTACTCCTTATCATATCTGCTTTTTTGATATTGCTTTTTGGTAATCTATTTATTTTATACATTTTACTTGGAATAGGGTTTCTGCTCGTTTTGTTATCGTATTTTTTTCCTTCTGTTCGTAAAACCATACAAACCGACATTAATATTATGGTTACTATGCTGCTTGGTGGGTTGTGGCATGGGAGTAGTTGGCTTTTTGTAATATGGGGCGGCTTAAACGGACTTGCAGTAGTTGTTCATAAACATTGGGAGAAAATTTCCCCTTTCAAAAATATTTCAAATAGATTAATACAATTTTCTTTCATGATAAGCACACTATTATTTATATCATATACTCGTATTTTTTTCAGAAGTCAATCTGTAGAAAACGCTATCAAGATGAACGAAAAACTTTTTTCGGGATGGAATTTAAATTATGTTTTGCCAATTACACAACATTATGCAAATGTTTTGACTTTACTTTTACTATGTTACTTTTTGCATTGGTTACCTGAAAGATGGAAAGAAACATTGTATTTTCAAATTGTACGTTTACCTATTTATGTTCTTGTAATAATGACCTGTATCGTTATTATATTCTTATATCAACTTAAATCCGTTAATACAAGGCCCTTTATTTATTTTCAGTTTTAAAATAATGATAATCACTCCATGAGATGTTCCAATTCAATTATCTACTCTAATCATGTTGTTAATAAAAATGCTCATTCATTGATAGTTCAAAAACATAATTTATACTTTTATAGAAAAAATTGGTTCCGTGTTATTATATTGAAAAAATGATGGGGCAATACTGTTCATTCACTCAATGCTTATTAAAACTTATCAATTGTTTCAAACATCCCTCTTTAACTCTGATAAAGTTAATTATTCTATAACACCAACAATAAATGATAAATAATCATAATGTTTCATTATTCTAGTTCTTTTTTCCTTACTATTGGCACAAAAAATTTTTATGCATTCTAACAGTACTCCCCAATTTTCTTCGCCCGAAGGAAATTTCGCACAAGACCTACGAACTCGTGTACACTCCTATTTTCAGTCCAATAACATTTCAAAATATGGTGGAAGCAAAATTTTAATCAAAGCCCTATTACTTATATCTCTTTTTATTTTAAATTATTGCTTATTAATATTTTCAGAAGTAGACCTATGGATAAAAATTATTTTGAGCATTTCCTTAGGTTGCCTGACTTCTTTAATTGGTTTTAATATTATGCATGATGGTGCACATCATAGCTTCAGCAAGAAAAAATGGTTGAATGATGTAGCATCATATACTTTAAACTTTTTAGGTGCTAATGTTTTTTTCTGGAAAACCAAACACAATATTGTTCATCATACATACACCAATATTCCAGAAGTAGATGATGATATAAATGCGGGCGTTTTTATATACATTAGTCCCACTAAAAAGAAATTGTATATTCATAGATTTCAGCATTTGTATTTTCCCTTTGTTTATGCCTTTCTGTATTTATATTGGATATTTTACGCAGATTATCAAAAATATTTTCTAAAAAAAGTGGTGGATGTTGAAATATCAGGATTTAATAAAAAACAAAAAATTATTTTTTGGACATCAAAGATTGTTCATTTATTCTTTTTTGTAGTTCTTCCATTTTTAGTATTGGGATTAAAAGTATGGATATTGTTATTTTTAATTTATGCGTTCACCACCGGATTAATCTTAAGTACTGTTTTTCAATTAGCCCACATTGTAGAAGAAACAGAATTTCCTTTGCCTGACAATCAAAATAAAATGGCTGATGAGTGGATGAAACACCAGTTAAAAACCACTACTAATTTTGCCATGAATAGTAAAGTTTTAAGTCATTTGTTAGGCGGATTAAATTATCAGATAGAGCATCATTTATTCCCTACTATCTCACATATACACTACCCTGCCATCAGCGCTATTGTGCGTGAAGTGTGCCATAGATATAATATCTCTTACTACTCTTATCCAACTATATTAGTGGCTGTTCGCTCACACTATAGAAATTTAAAAAAACTGGGCAGAGAATAATTAAATCTCTTTTTCCATTAAATAATGTTGAATAGCATTAAATAATACATAAGAATGCCCTACTAGTTGACATCCATTACTTAAGTAGAAACTTAAAGCGTTTTCACGGGCATGCAGAAAAATTTTTTTAAGCCCTTTTTCTCGTGCCCTTTCTTCCAAAAAAAGAAATATTTTTTTGCCAAGTTGATTGTTCCTGTAATCAGGATGAACAGCCATGTATCTTATTTGACCTGTTTCTTTATCAATAAAATCTAATCTTCCACACGCAATACACATATTATTTTCTTCTATAAAAGCATTGAGTGAAATTCCATCTAATTCATCTTTTGCACTCTCAAGTGTTTGTCCCCATGGTTTTCTCAGTACTTCATATCTGAGTTGAAAAATTTTTTCCAAATCTTGTTTACTGCTTGCTATTTTAATCATGATTATTCTATTTCAAACGCTACAGAAGTAATGATATTAAATGGGTTTCCGTCTATCACAACGGGCTTTATCAGTTTTTGAGATAAGGGGTTTTGCAACACATTTGCTATATCTTTAATAATTGCAACAGGAACATTTTGCTCTATACAAGCATTATAAATAAAATGGGTGGTATAATTTTTTATTGCGTTTTGTAATTCATTGTACAATTGCATTCTGTTTTGAACTCTTTTTTCATTGGATTCAAACAATGGATTTTCCATTAACATTACTATGTCTAATATCTTACATAACTCAAAAAATTGTTTATTGCTGCCTATTGCAAATGTTATCAACTGATTATCTTTTGTAACAAAAATTTCACCATAAGGTGCAATGTTAGGGTGCTTTGAGCCCATGGGAGGTGGATTATATGCTGCATTTAGATAATTGCTTGCCTGATTAATTAAACTACTAATAGCTGCGTCGTATAAGGAACAATGAACATAAGCCCCCTTACCGGTTTTCAATCTATTGTATAATGATAGCAAAATACCTTCTTTAAGATGATGTGCCGCTAAAACGTCTATAAGGGCAACGGGCATTTTGTTAGGTAATTGATTGTCTTCTCTATTTAAGTACATAAATCCGGTTTCGGCCTGTAGTATCAAATCAAAAGCTACTCGCTTTTCATTTTTTCCAAATCCTGTAATGTGTCCATAAATTATTTGAGGATGAATGTTTTTAACTGTATTGTAATCCAATTGAAATTTTTTATCATCTCCTGACTTGAAATTACATAATAAAATATCACATTCTTTAATTAAGGAATGTATTTTTTGAATAGATGATGATAAGTTGAAATCCAAAAATTCTATTTTCTTAAACGCATTAATAGAGGCATAATAGGCACTGATATTACTCTCTGGATTTTCGGTAGGACACTTCCACTGTCTTGTTATATCTCCATCCGTTATAGGGTTTTCTATTTTTATTACTTCTGCCCCTAATTCTCCCAAAAACATACCAACTGAAGGACCCGCTAAAACACTGGATAAATCCAAAACCTTAATGCCATTTAAATATTCCATCCTACGTTTTTGCAAATATATTGAATAATTAATGTGCATCAGCAACCTATGTATCTATTTTACCAAAAAAATCTAATATACTTCTACTACAATTATTTAATAATTACATTTCACCCCAAAAAATGTTTAAGCATTTCTTATTATTTTCTCTTTTGTTAGAATTTACATTTTGTATTTCTCAAAAAAAAACTCATGCATACAGCACCAGTAATGAAAAAGCTATCAAATATTATGAGGAAAGTAAAAAATATTTCTCACAATACAAAGACAAAGAAGCCGAAGAATACATAAAAAAAGCC
>JAOABO010000123.1:0-481 GCA_026418315.1 Bacteroidia bacterium | reverse complement strand
AAGCCATTGAATAAGATGATAATTTTATAGAAGCACACGCCGCTTATGCTCAATTGCTGATTGGACAAAAAAAATACGAACAAGCAGTTGTACATCTTAAAAAAGCCATCAATATCAATCCTGATGCATATCCTGTTAACCACTTTATGTTAGCCAGCACATCTATGCTTTTAGGAAATTATGAAACCGCTTATAATTCTTATAAAAAATTTTTGTCGTACAAATACATCAATCCCGAGATGAAAGAAATAGCTGAGTATGAAATAAAAAACGCAGAATTTGGATTGAATGCGGTTAAAAACCCACAACCCTTTCAGCCCGAAAATATTGGTAGTGCCATCAATTCTTTTAATGACGAATATTTTCCATCCATGACTGCCGATGGTGAAACTTTTATTTTTACCAGAAAAGTAGATAATCAGGAAGATTTTTATGTATCTCGCAAAGTGCAGGGTAAATGGCAAGCTGCTGTTCCTATACC
>JAOABO010000122.1 GCA_026418315.1 Bacteroidia bacterium | reverse complement strand
CTATAATACCTACTATACTGAATGAAATATAATACCATGACAAAAATCTAAACCTTTGAACATTCTTCCATAAATTAATTTGTTCATAAAAATAGATGCCGCTGAAAAGCCAATAGATGCTCCAAAGTAAAAGCATGATATACGCATTGCTTGCAAAATCAACAGGGTCAAAGTAAAACACCAGCATAGTTATAGTGGCAACAACCATGCTAACAGACCTTATAACAGATAAATTATTAATACTTTTTATTTTTTCAACATTTATTTGCATTGGTAAAAAGTGTATTAAGAGAATAGTGTGATATTTTGTAAGAGTTGAACTGATAATTCAAAGCATAAGATTTTTTTATGTAATTATTTTTCAATAATCCTTCGAGCATTTCATAAAGCAAGTCGTTTTTAGAAACAGGAATATCATAGTAAATAAATACATCTTTAATAGGACTGATGCATGTAATTCCTTTTTCAAACTGAATTATTGAGTATTTAGAAAAAATATCCTGCACAACTTTTAATTCAAAAACAACATCCAATTCAAGAAAAATAGCAGATGCGCTTTTAGAGTTAAGAATTTTGAATAAGGCACTTGCCGGAATGTTTGTTTTACATTCATAATAATTAAGCGTAAACCATAAGTTTTGATATAACAGTGAGCAATGTGGCGGTGATTTGTGTAACTCTGTCAGTAAAAGAAAATTCTTATCTTTAGTATTATTGGGTAACTCTTTATCACTCCATATCTCATTTATCTTAATTTCTGTATAAGTTTGCATGACAATCAATACATTTCTATATAGCAAGGCATGAGTGTCAAATAACTTACCTGCTGATGAATAAGTATTTTTTTGAGCAATACAACATCTTTGTAAAACCTTCCTGCGTGCTGCTTCATTATCTTACTGGCAGCCATGCTTTTAATATCATAAGCATCATCTTCATTATATGCACTTTCTAATAATTCTTCAATAAAGAGTTTTGCTTTTGGAAACTCCTCTATACTGAAATGTTTTAATTTTACTTTTTCAGCAGCAAATTTTATCGCATCTTCTAATGTTCCTATTTTATCAGCCAGTTTTAATCTTACAGCATCTGCCCCGCTCCACACCCTGCCCTGTCCTATTTTATCTATATACATTTTATCCAATTTTCTTCCTTCACTTATTCTGGATAAAAAGGTATCGTACACTTTTTCAATTTGATATGTAATCACTGACTCCTCTTTTGGTTGCACAGGTCTTGATAAACTCATCATATCTGCATAAGTGTTTGTTTTTACAGTATCAGTATAAAGCCCCAAATCTTTTTCCATGAGTTTTTGAATATTGGGTAAAATACCAAATACGCCAATAGAACCCGTTATAGTATTATGGTCAGTAAAAATATAATCAGCACCACAGCTAATATAGTATCCTCCGCTTGCAGCCACTTCTCCAAAAGACACTACAACAGGTTTTTTAGATTTTAATTTTTTAATGGCTTGCCATATTTTTTCACTTGCAAATGCACTACCTCCTGGTGAATTGACTCTGATTACTACTGCTTTAATATCATTGTCTTTTTCAACTTCATTTAATGTTTTCAAAAATTTTGATGGTACTATTATATCATCATCAGTATCGTCAGCATAATCTACAATTTGACCAGTAGCATATACAACAGCAATTATATCTGAACTTTTTGAGTATTTTTCTTTTGCATTCAATTTGTATTCATGATAATCTACAAATACCTCTTTATTTGTCATTTCAAGTTTTTTTTGAACCATTTTCTTTGCTTCTGTTTCATCTGAAATATGATCTATAAACTTATACTTCAAAGCATCATTAGCATCTTTAATAGTTAATTCATTGGCATACAAGTTGAGTTGATGAACAGGAATGCCTCTACTTTCTGAAATATTTTGTATAATATTACTCCACACACTTCCTATTAAACTTCTCATTTGTTGTCTGTTTTCATCACTCATTTTATCAAGTATAAAAGGTTCTACCGCACTCTTAAATTTTCCATGCCGAAACACTTGTATTTGAATATCTAGTTTTTCCAATGCTTTTTTGTAAAAGGTAATTTTTGAAGCAAGTCCTTTCCACCATAATATTCCATTATCAGGCATCATAATTTTATCTGCTACACTGGCTAAATAATAGTCGCCCTGAAAGTAATTATCGGCATATACATATATCCATTTTCCTGATTTTTTAAATTCTAATAAAGATTGTCTCAATTCCTCTAACTGTGCCAGTGATGCCGAAAAAGGATATATACGAATATAAATTCCTTTTATTTTCTCATCTTTTGCTGCCACTTCAATGCTTCTTATCATTTCTGATAATATCAAAGTTTTATCCTTCAATAATTCTTTGAAATTTAAATTCCAGTAATCTCTTTGTTTTGTTTCTTTAATTTCTCCTTTAAGAACAATTTTTAAAATCGGTTTATCACTCTTGACAGAAACATCAGATTTCGATTTTTTAAAATCCAAAGCATCATTGAATGATGACTTAATAGCAACAGACAAAACCACAGCAAAAATAATCATCCCAATGATGACTCCAATAAATGCTCCAAAACATCCTCCAAAAAACTGTTTCATAAATTAATTTTAATTTGCAAATATAGGGTTTTGTATTTTTAGCTCAAAAATCAAGACAATCAATGAACAGTGCATATTTAGGACTGGGCAGTAATATCTATCCACGAATCATTTATATTTATCACGCACTTCATCTTATTCAAAAGCACATAGGGGAAATAGAAAAAATGTCTACCATTTATCAAACATCCCCATGGAAGATGCCCGAAAATACTCCGTTTTTTTATAATCTTTGTGTCAAGGTAAAAACGCACTTATTGCCCTTGCAGGTATTAGAACATATTTTTTTTATTGAAAAAAAATTAGGCAGAACAAAAAAAACAACTTCTTATGAAAAATATGTTTCAAGAACTATAGATATAGATATTTTACTATTCAATAATGAAATTATTCAGGAAGAAAACTTAACCGTTCCACATCCTTTTTTGCACGAAAGACATTTTGTGTTATTGCCTTTGTCAGAAATTGCAGGCCATTTTGAGCACCCTGTATTAAAAAAGAAAATTAAAGATTTGTTGAAATGAATAAATACATTTGTATTGAAGGAATTATTGGAAGTGGTAAAACCACACTTACTCATCAGATATATTCTCATCTGAAAAATAAAGGACATACTGTTTTCAGTGTCTTTGAGCAATTTCAAACAAATAAATTGTTAGAATTATTTTACCTTCATCCTAAAAAGTACAATACCATTACCGAATATAGTTTTTTGATAGATAGATTTAATCAATTATATGAGCACTTTCAAAAAAACGATAATGGTATAACCATATCAGATTATACATTTAGAAAATGTTTATGGTTTGCTGAAAATAATTTAGATATATTACAATTCAAAGAATATCAAAAATATTACATGGAGTTGGAAAAAGAATTAAACAAAGAACCTGACCTGATTATTTTTTTAGATGTAAAGCCATTACAAGCATTTCAAAATATCCAGATAAGAAGTAGAAAAATGGAAAGTAATATTCAGATTCACTACCTTGAATCTTTATACTCCACTTATAGGAAACACATCCATCAGTCCCCTGTTCCAGTAAAAGAAATTATATTAGATAACTATGAAAATACTTTTGATTATACCCTTGACATCTTAAAAGAATTCCTGAATTTGGATGTATAAACCTATATCCTTAAAGCTAATAATCACCCTTCAAATTATCACCATATCAGAGAATAATATATCTTGTTTAAAAAGTGAAAATCCCTGACGATATTGTCAGGGACTTTCACTAAAGTATATCATTCATTCTTATCTTATTTTACATCATACCGTCCATTCCACCCATACCTGGTGCGCCGGCTGCTGCTGGTTTCTCTTCTTTCTTTTCAGCTAATACACACTCGGTAGTGAGCAACATACCAGCTACACTTGCAGCATTTTCAAGCGCTACGCGTGTAACCTTGGTTGGGTCAATTACTCCTGCATCAAAAAGATTTTCAAATTTTTCTGTACGAGCATTGAAGCCAAAGTCGTCTTTGCCTTCTTTTACTTTTTGTACAATGATGCTACCATCTAATCCGGCATTGAAACAAATTTGTCTGAGCGGCTCTTCTAATGCTCTCTTTACAATTTGAATACCAGTAGTTTCATCTTCGGTATCACCTTTTAATTTTTCTAATGCAACGGATGCACGGATATAGGCAACACCACCACCAGGTACAATACCCTCTTCAACTGCTGCACGAGTAGCGGCTAATGCATCATCTACTCTGTCTTTTTTCTCTTTCATTTCTACTTCAGTAGCAGCACCTACGTACAATACTGCTACACCACCAGCTAATTTAGCTAATCTCTCTTGAAGTTTTTCTTTATCGTAATCAGATGTAGTAGTTTCTATTTGTGCTTTGATTTGATTGATACGAGCAGTGATGTCTGCTTTTTTACCGGCTCCGCCAACAATAGTGGTATTGTCTTTATCAATGGTAACTTTTTCGGCTTTACCCAAATATGATAAATCAGCTAATTCTAATTTCATTCCCATTTCTTCGCTGATTACTCTGCCCCCTGTAAGAATAGCAATATCTTCTAACATTGCTTTTCTTCTGTCACCAAAACCTGGGGCTTTTACAGCAGCAATTTTTAAAGTACCTCTTAATTTGTTTACTACCAAAGTAGCAAGCGCTTCACCATCTACATCTTCTGCAATGATTAAAATTGGCTTACCTGTTTGTACGGCTTTTTCAAGGATTGGGAGCAATTCTTTCATGTTGGAAATCTTCTTATCATATATTAAAATGAGTGGATTTTCCAACACTGCTTCCATTTTATCTGGGTCAGTAATAAAATATGGAGAAATATACCCTCTGTCAAACTGCATTCCCTCTACTAC
>JAOABO010000121.1 GCA_026418315.1 Bacteroidia bacterium | reverse complement strand
TGGATAAGCTGTATATGCTCGTCCGGCAAATGGCTTAGAACACAAAACATGACAGACATACCTAACATAATTTAAATCCTGCGATAAAATATTACAAGATAAAAAAAGAAAAACTAAAATTCTCATTGTAATAAAATACAACTACCTGAATCTTTTATGATTTTGTTGCAGTAAAATTTTATACTCTAATGAGTCTTCGTCCCATTGATATTTAAGAGAAGTTTCTTTAATAAAATGTTCGGAATCACTCAAATTTTGAAAATCATTGAGCAAATTGATAAACTCATTAAATTGATTAGTATTATTGTTGAATAATTTTTTAATCATTCGGAATTTATCATTAATACTAAAATTAATTTTTTTAATACTTTTATGCTTTGAAGATTCTTTTTCATTCGTGTCTCTTTCAGATACTTTGCCCTGAACTGCATTATTTGCAGCTGTTTCAGATTTATCTGAATAAATTGAAATAATTTCATCTGAAATTTTTTCTTCAATTACTTTGTGGTATTCACTTTGAATATGGAACGTTGGTTGTTCTGTCTTTTCTGAAAACACCTCAGAATGTATTTCCTGATTTTGGTTGGATTCATTATGTATATCAGAGTTTGTTTTTTGCATAATTTCTATCTGCACATCATCTGTTGAAATGTGTTCTTTACTGATTTTGGCATTAATGTCTTTTTGTATTTGTATATCTACCAACAGTTTTATTATTTCATCTTTCAGTGTATTCAGTTCACTATCAGATAAATTATCCAGTGAGAGTTGCTTTATATTATTGATTATCGTTTTAATATCACTCATTGTTTTTCAACAAAATTACTGATAAATTTAGTTGAAATCAAAATAGCTTATGTATCTTTGCCGCCAAAAATTCAAATGATTACATCTGATGTTGCTATAATTGGTGCAGGCCCTGTGGGATTGTTTGCAGTATTTGAATGTGGCTTATTAAAAATGCGATGTCATTTAATAGATTATTTGCCACAGCCAGGAGGGCAACTTTCTGAAATTTATCCTAAAAAACCGATTTATGATATTCCGGGATATCCTATTGTATTGGCTCAGGAATTAATTGACAATTTAATGAAACAAATTGAACCCTTCAAACCATCTTTTACATTGGGAGAGAGAGTAGAAAAATTAACCAAAATTGCTGAAAGAGATTTTATTCTTGAAACCAATATGGGTACAAAAATTCAAAGCAAAGTAGTAGTAATTGCAGGAGGATTGGGCGTATTTGAACCTCGTAAACCCGATATTCCAAATATTACAGATTTTGAAAATGGCAAAGGAGTAGAATATATTATTCCCAAACCAGAAATATACAAAGACAAACGAATTGTGATAGCCGGTGGCGGAGACAGTGCTTTGGATTGGACTATTTATTTATCTGATATAGCAAAAGAATTAACACTTATTCACCGCAGTGAAAATTTCAGAGGAGCACCCGATAGTGTTACTAAAGTAAGCAAAAGAGTGAAAGATGGCCGCATCAAAATGTTGCTTAACTCACAAATAACAGAGTTGCATGGTAAAGATAAATTGGAAAAAGTGGTAGTTACAAACATTAAAACGAATGAAAAAACAGAAATAGAAACAGACCACTTTATCCCCTTATTTGGACTTTCGCCAAAATTAGGCCCAATTGAAAACTGGGGATTAGAAATAGAAAAAAATGCCATTAAAGTCAATGTAGAAGATTATTCCACTAATATACCCGGTGTATATGCAATAGGAGACATTAACACCTATCCTAATAAACTGAAATTAATTTTATGTGGCTTTCACGAAGCAGCACTCATGAGCCACAGTGCCTATAAATATATTAACCCCGGCATTAAATACACTATGAAATATACTACGG
Source organism: Bacteroidia bacterium (assembly GCA_026418315.1). Classification (GTDB taxonomy): domain Bacteria; phylum Bacteroidota; class Bacteroidia; order B-17B0; family Aurantibacillaceae; genus BPGX01. The sequence continues at coordinate 3,179 of JAOABO010000121.1, read as the reverse complement.
TCAATGGGGTTACTGGATTTTAGTTTATTCACATTATTTTGTTTATATTTTTAATCAAATAGTTTTTACCAAATGGAATACTTACATTATTATTGCCACAACTTATTTTTATGCTATTAAAAAGCATTCCTGTTATATATACATCTATTGTTTCTTTTTTTTATTCTATTTTCATGCTTTTTCAAGATAGTGGTGTCATAGCCACTATTAAAGTTCCTGAAAACATTCGACCAGGTGAAACAGTAATCGCTGAAGTAACCATTAAAAAAGGCAATATTGGCGGATTTGCTAAACTACAAATTGAAACAGGACAAGGCCTAAGTATCTCTGAAAATGAAAACAAAGGAGCAACCTTTAGTTTTTCTGGTAATACAGCCAAATGGATATGGACTGCCTTACCTATGGACGCAGAATTTAAGGTGAAGTTCAAATTAACAGCCAATGCTTCTGCATCAGGAAACACCTCTATATCCGGCAAATTCAGCTATATTGTAAACAATGCCAAACAAGTTACAGAAATTCCCACAAAATCTATTTTGATTGGCAGCACAGTATCAGAAGCTATTACTCAAACCACACCACCTACAACTTCCGAATCTCCCTCTGCCACTCCTTCATCTACCATTCAAAACGAAAGCATTGCTAAAGAACAACCTTCTGTAGAAGTGAATACACAAGGCAATGTGAATGTAACAGTTACTACTTCTGAAACACCTGCCCAATCCAATACAACATCTGCTATTCCTCCAACAAATAATACTCATTCTGCTAACGTAAACATAACCCGAAATATAGAAGTTCTATCTACCAATAAGTTCCTTATTAAAATTACCATTAATAAAGATAAAATCAAAGGGTTTGCCCGATACAGCGATGTACTTCCTCCCGGACTTTCAGCCAAAGCAGAAGAAAAAGATGAAAGTTCTTTTTTTGTAGATGGCAATAGTGTAAAATTTGTGTGGTCTAATTTACCTGATAAACCACTTCTCATCATTTCCTATATTCTATCGGGTAATATTTCATCGCCTGTAACACTAAACGGTGAGTTTTCTTATACAGAAAATAATCAAGTAATGAGTAAAACTTTATCACCCGAAACTATTCAACCAAAAGAACCCATCAGCAAAACTAATACTACTGTACCATCTCCTACAACCAATGTTACCGAATCATCTATACAGGCAAAACAAACAGCTGTATTTTTTTCTGTTCAATTGGGTGCATTCTTAAAGTCCAATATTTCAACCAATTATTTCATCAAAAAGTATCATATAAAAAATGTTGAAGAAGAAAATCATGATTCTTACCGAAAGTTCTATTCAGGAAATTTTGACGAATACAAAAAGGCCAGAGATTACAGAGAAGAAGTAAAAGTAAAAGGCATTCAAGATGCTTTTGTTATTGCACATAAAAACAATATCAGAATTACTGTACAGGAAGCATTAATGATTACCAATCAAAAATGGTATCCATAACCATACTTTTGTTTATTGAAACTATTCCACATCTAAATATTTTTTTGCAAAATAATTGGTAGATATGACTGCAAACAGCACAACGCTGATACTACTTAACGGCATAAATACCGCTGCTACCAAAGGGCTTAATTGTCCATAAAATGCTAATGATAATCCTGCTACATTATACAAGAATGAAAAAACATAACTGATAATTAGTAATTTATGAGCTACTTTTGAATATTCTAAAATATTGGGAAGGCACTTTAAATTGTCTCCTTTGAGTATAGCATCTCCAGATGGAGCAAAGTAAGAGTTATCATCAGTAATACTAATTCCAAAATCGGCTGTTTTAAGTGCAGGCATATCATTTAATCCATCTCCAACCATTAGTACTATACCGTTTTGTTTTTGTAAATTTTCAATATACACTTTTTTATCTTCCGGTTTTTGTTGAGAAAATACCACAACATTTTTAGGAAATAATAATTTTACTTGCTCTGCGTTTTGATAATTATCTCCAGTTAGAACATGCAAATGATACCCCTTATTTACTAATTCTTTCAAATGCTCTAAACCTTCTCGTATGGTATTTTGTATAGTAAAATATCCTATTACTTTACTATCTATTTCAATCAATACAGTTGAATCTTTAGTATCAATAAAACCGATATGCCCTATCCACTTGGCATTGCCTGCTCTTATTTTTTTTCCATGAACTATGGCTTCTAATCCTTTTCCTGGTAATTCATTAAAATACTCGCATTCATAATACTGACTCACTTTATCTTTAAGTAATTCTGTTATTTTTTTACTTAATGGATGAAAAGAATTTTGAAACAGCGCATAAAGAAGATTGGTATCTTCATTACTCAACACTTCTCCAACCCACTTTGCTTTAAATCCTTTTTCGGTAATAGTTCCAGTTTTATCTAATACAACATGATTCACATGTGCCAAAGTAGCAATACTATCTGCGTTTTTAATGAACAATGAAATTTTTGATAAAATACGAGAAACATTGCCAAATAAAAATGGAGCACTCAACGCAAAAGCGCAGGAACAACCAATAATTAAAACAGAAGTAACAATTTTAATAATAGTACCAAAACTTTCATTTCTCCAATAATATATGGCCAACAGAGCAACAGATAATACTAAAATAGTAATTAATCTACCTAAAAAATGAGAGAGTTTTTTAAATGCAAAATTTTTTCTTTGAGTGTTTTCATTCCACAACTGAATAAAATATTGTTGGTCAAAAGGTTTTTGCACTTTCACTAATACTTTTTGTCCGTACAACTTTCCACCTGCATAAATGAGATCGCCCTTTTTTTTCTGAAACACATCGCTTTCTCCGGTTACAAAACTATAATCTATTCTGGCTTCATCGCTCATTAAAATACAATCAAATGGTATCAATTCGCCATTTCTTAATTTAACAATATCTCCCTCTTCAATGTCTTTTACTTCTTTTACTACTTCATTTAAATTCTCAATTTTAATAACACTAATAGGAAAAAAAGAATTCAAAGATTTGTCAAAATCAAGAAACTGATATGTTTTATACTGATACCATCTACCTATTAAAAGAAAAAATACAAATCCACTTAACGAATCAAAATATCCGGATTCATGAATAAAAAACACATCATACGTACTTCGTAAAAATAAAGTGAGAATACCTATACCAATAGGCACATCCATATTCAAATCTTTTGC
>JAOABO010000120.1 GCA_026418315.1 Bacteroidia bacterium | reverse complement strand
TTTTTTCAATCTAAAGCACATCAAATTGTACCCTCTGCTCCTATGGTAGTAAAAAATGACCCTACTTTAATGTTTATTAATAGTGGAATGGCTCCTTTCAAAGATTGGTTTTTAGGAAATGCAGAAATCAAATATCCTCGTGTAGCAGATACTCAAAAATGCTTGCGTGTAAGCGGAAAACATAATGATTTGGAAGATGTAGGTTTTGATACTTATCATCATACTTTTTTTGAAATGCTTGGCAATTGGAGTTTTGGAGATTATTTCAAAAAAGAAGCTATAGAATGGGCATGGGAGTTGCTTACCCAAGTTTATCAGATAGATAAAGATAGATTATATGTAACTGTATTTGAAGGTGATGAAAAAGAAAATATCCCTTTTGATAATGAAAGCTATGATATATGGAAAAAATTTATTCCTGAAAACAGAATTTTGAAAGGAAGTAAAAAAGATAATTTTTGGGAAATGGGAGATACTGGACCTTGTGGACCCTGTACAGAAATTCATTGTGATATTCGCACAGACGAAGAAAGAAAAAAAACAGATGGCTACACACTTGTTAATACAGGACATCCGCAGGTCATAGAAATATGGAATCTGGTATTCATGCAATATGAAAGAAAAGCCAATGGAACTTTGGTTCCTTTACCAAAAAATCATGTAGATACAGGAATGGGATTTGAAAGATTATGTATGGTTTTGCAAAAAAAGCAAAGTACCTACGATACCGATGTATTTACACCCATTATACAACAAATAGAAGAAATGACTGGTACCAAGTACAATTTTGATTTGGAAAATGACCCCAACCAAAGAAAAATAAACATTGCCATTCGTGTAATAGCCGATCATGTAAGAGCCATTACTTTTGCCATTGCAGATGGACAATTACCTTCCAATACCGGAGCAGGATATGTAATCAGAAGAATTTTAAGAAGAGCCATTCGTTATGCTTTTCAATACCTTAATCAACAAAACCCCATTATCTTTAAATTAGTGCCGGCATTGGTGCACCAAATGGGAGATGCCTTTCCTGAAATAAAACAACAACAACATTTAATAGAAAATATCATTCGTGAAGAAGAACAAAATTTTTTAAGAACATTAGATAGTGGTTTGAAAAAATTGAATAGCATCATTACAGAACTAAAAAAACAAAATCAAAACCACATACCAGGAAAAGTAACATTTGAATTATACGACACTTATGGTTTTCCTTATGATTTAACCCAATTGATAGCAAGAGAACATCAAATGACAGTAGATGAAAACGAATTTCAAAAATATTTAGAAGAACAGAAAAACCGCTCCAGAGCAGCTACCACTATTGAAACTGACGATTGGGTGGTTCTGTCAAATGAAGAAAATAAATTTGTAGGGTATGATTATTTGAAAACAAATACAAAAGTTTTGAAGTACCGTACTGTAAAATCTAAAAATAAACAATTGTATCAAATAGTTCTGGCTGAAACACCATTTTATCCGGAAGGCGGTGGACAAGTAGGCGATACAGGATTTTTAATATTTGGAAATGAATCACAAGGAGAAAAAATAAAAGTATTAGATACAAAAAAAGAAACAGGAATCATTATTCATATCGTTGAAAAATTACCACAAAACATTCAGGAATTAGTGATTGCAATAGTAGATGACAACAAAAGAATGGCTGCTGCCCGCCATCACTCCGTTACACATTTATTACATGCAGCATTAAGAAAAATACTGGGTACACATGTGGAACAAAAAGGCAGTTTGGTACATCCTGATTATTTACGATTTGATTTTTCTCATTTTGCAAAACTAACAGATGAACAAATTCAGCAGATTGAAGAGATGGTCAATCGTAAGATAATTGAAAATATACCTGTAAAAATAGAATACTTACCGCTTGAAGAAGCCAAGAAAAAAGGTGCTATGGCTTTATTTGGTGAAAAGTATGATGATATAGTAAGAGTAGTAACAATGGATGAGTATTATTCAATAGAATTATGTGGAGGTACTCATGTTCGTTGCACAGGTGATATTGGTGTATTTAAAATTATTTCTGAAGAAGCAAGTTCTGCAGGGGTAAGGAGAATTGAGGCCGTGGCAGGCATAGTGGCTTTTCAATATATACAAGAGCAAATAGTGCAATTAAAAAACATCAAGGAAGCACTAAAAACCAATAAAGATGCTGATAAAAAAATTTTGAGTGTATTAGATGAAAACAAAGAATTAAAAAAACGAATACAGGAATTACAAAGAGAACAAGCGCAGATAATTAAAAAAGAAATTAAAAAGAAAGTGATTCATCACCATGGAAAAAATATACTCATTGATAATGTAAATATAGATAATGTTGAAGAAGTAAAAAATATACTATTTGAATTACAGCAGGAAATAAGTCACTTTATTGGATTATTAGCCAATCGCACCAAAGATAAAGTTTATCTTTCCCTCATTATTTCTCCTGAGTTAGTGAACGACGAAAAAATCAATGCATCAACTATTATTCGGGAATTATCCAAACATATAAAAGGAGGAGGCGGAGGTCAGCCGCATTTTGCTCAGGCAGGTGGCTCCAATTATGATGGGATTAAAGAGGCATTAAAAGAAGCAGAAAAACTTTTACTGAATTAAAAATTAATATTGAGGAAGTGTGGGTCGGTTTCCAAGAATGCTCTCTATTTTTTGCATCACTTCGGGTGTAAGCATGGGGATAACCTCTAATGACTTTAAGTTATCTTCTAGTTGTTCTGGTTTAGAAGCACCTAAAATAGCGGTACTCACATTTGGATTTTTCAAAGTCCATGCAATGGCTAATTTATTAAGCGTGGTTCCTAATTCTAATGCAAGAGTATAGAGTTGTTTTGTTTTTTCTAGTTTTGAAGAATCGCCAAGCGTCCGTTCTTTCAACCATTCCAGACCTTCTATGCTTAATCGCGTATCAGAAGAATGATTGTGCAAATACTTCCCGCTTAATAAGCCGGATGCAAGAGGACTCCAGATGGTGGTACCCAATCCATGTTCCTTAAATAACAGCAGATAATCTTTTTCTATTTTAGTTCTTTCAAACATGTTATATTGAGGTTGTTCCATTCTTGGACCAATCAAATGATTTTCTTTGGATATCCGAATGGCTTCCAAAATTTCATCATTTGCCCATTCGCTGGTGCCCCAATACAGTATTTTTCCTTGCTGAATAAGAACATTCATAGCCCACACAGTTTCTTCAATGGGGGTTGATTTATCGGGTCTATGACAAAAAAATAAATCAATATAATCGGTTTGCAAACGTTTCAGGGCAGCATGGCATCCTTCTATAATGTGTTTATGCGATAGTCCTTTTTGATTGGGTTTATCTTGTTCATAACCAAAAAATACTTTAGACGATAATAAATAAGAACTTCTGGGCCAGTCAGTCTTTTTCAGAATATTTCCTAATACCACTTCTGCTTTGCCTCTGGCATATATTTCCGCAGCATCAAAAAAATTGATACCATGATCATAAGCAATATGTATCAATTTTTCGGCTGTATGGTCATCAATTTGTTTACCAAAAGTAATCCATGTTCCAAAGGATAAGGCACTTACCTGAATGCCCCATTTACCTAATTTGCGGTATTCCATATTTTTTGCTGCAAAATTAGAACAAATATCTTGACTGAAATATTCTCGTTATATTGATTACCATCAAAACATAAAAATTTTATCATTAAGTTTGCCCAAAATACAATTTATGGATACCTCTACCAGAATTTTAATAATTGGTGCCGGAGGGCAAATAGGAGTAGAATTAACCGAAGCATTGAATAAAATATATGGGCATCAAAATGTTATAGTGTCTGATATAAAAAAAATAGAGGGCTTGGATGAGAATTCTTTTGAACTGTTAGATGTGTTAGATAAAAACAGATTGCTAGATGTAATTAAGAAATATCAAATTACGGAGATATATTTATTAGCTGCCTTGCTATCTGCTACTGCAGAGAAAAATCCGGAATTGGGATGGAAATTAAATATGGAAGGTTTATTTAACGTTTTAGATTTAGCAAAAGAAAAACATATTCAGAAAGTATTTTGGCCAAGTTCCATTGCGGTTTTTGGGCCTCATACACCAAAAAAAAATACACCGCAATATACAGTGATGGACCCCAACACCGTTTATGGTATAAGTAAATTAGCAGGAGAACGTTGGTGTGAATGGTATTATATGAAGTATGCTGTAGATGTAAGAAGCATTCGCTATCCGGGTTTAATAGGTTGGAAATCGCAACCGGGTGGTGGTACCACCGACTATGCTGTGCATATTTTTTATGAAGCATTGAAACATCAAAAATATACTTGCTTTTTAAGAGAAGACACTATGCTGCCAATGATGCACATAGAAGATGCGGTACGTGCTACCATTGAATTGATGCAAGCTCCCGCACATCAGCTGACTGTAAGAAGTAGTTACAATTTGGCGGCCATGAGTTTTACTCCCAAAGAATTAGCAGAAAAAATTAAAAAACACATTCCGGAGTTTCAAATCCATTATGCACCTGATTTTCGCCAATCTATTGCAGATTCTTGGCCACAAAGCATTGATGATTCTTATGCCCGAAACGACTGGGGCTGGAAGCATGTATATGATACTGATAAACTGGTAGAAAACATGATTGTCAATATCAAAAACAAAATTTGAACTAACCAAAGTTTTCATTTGCAGAAGTCGCAATAGCGTATTCAGATACAGAGCCGTATCCGGCTTCTCTTCCTTTTAACCCTGCTTCTACTGCTATACGAAATGCCTCTGCCATCAAAGGCGGATTTTTAGCAACTGCAATGGCGGTATTAACTAAAACGGCATCTGCTCCTATTTCCATCGCTAAGGCAGCATGAGAGGGTAATCCTAAACCTGCGTCCACAATGACAGGTAAGTTGGATTGCTCAATAATGATTTTCAGAAAATCTAAAGTACGAAGCCCTTTATTTGTGCCAATAGGTGCACCTAAAGGCATGACTGCAGCCGCTCCTGCATCTTCTAAGTGTTTGCATAAAACAGGGTCCGCATGAATGTATGGTAAAACAATAAAACCATCTTTGGCTAATTGTTCTGTAGCTTTAAGAGTTTCAATAGGATCGGGCATCAGATATTTGGGGTCAGGGTGAATTTCTA
>JAOABO010000011.1 GCA_026418315.1 Bacteroidia bacterium | reverse complement strand
CTTTTGTAATGTATAAGTTTTGGAATTAAATTTGTTGTGCTTATTACAAAAAACAAAACGTATGAAAAAAATCATAGCGTACATTTTAAGCGGGATTATCGGTGGAGTTTCGGTAGTATTCGTTCAATCCTATTTCAATAAAGAAAATGCTATCACTAAAAACACTTCTGCACAAAGTGTTCATGCAACACCTGTTGACTTTGCCAAATCTAATCTCTTTGCACTTAATAATGATTTTTCTACAGCTGTTGAAAAAAGCATCAATGCTGTAGTACATATCCGAACCATTACAGAAAAAACAAATTTAATTTATGACCCATTTCATAGTTGGTTTTTTGGTTCACGTCCGCAGGTACAACCCTATATTCAGGAAGGCAGTGGCTCTGGTGTTATTATTTCTGATAACGGATATATTGTAACCAACAATCATGTTGTCAAAAATTCAGACAAAATTGAAGTTACTCTCAACGACAAAAGAATTTACAAAGCCGAACTCATTGGTTCAGACCCTTCTACAGATTTAGCCGTATTAAAAATTGATGAGAAAAACTTGCCCTTTATCCTATTTGGAAACAGTGATGATATAAAAGTGGGAGAGTGGGTTTTAGCAGTAGGAAATCCTTTTAATTTATACTCTACAGTAACAGCAGGAATTATCAGTGCAAAAGGCAGAAACATCCATGTTATAGAAAACAACCCGGAAAGTGGAAATTTTCCAATAGAATCATTTATCCAAACAGACGCTGCTGTTAATCCCGGAAATAGTGGCGGTGCATTAGTCAATATCAACGGAGAATTGATAGGTATTAACACTGCCATAGCATCTAACAATGGTGCCTATCAGGGCTATGCCTTTGCAATACCAGTCAATGTAGTCAAAAAAATAGTGTCTGATATTATTGAGTATGGAACAGTTCAAAGAGCATATCTTGGTGTATCAATAAGAGATATAGATGCAGAATTTGCTAAAAGTAATAATATCAAAACCTTAAATGGTGTGTATGTTCATGATGTATTACCTAACGGCGCTGCAGAAGAAAGTGGCATTAAAGCAGGGGATATTATTACAAAGATAAACGATAAAGAAATCAAAAAACTGTCTGAGTTTCAGGAACAATTAAGCAAATACCGCCCAGGAGACAAAGTAAAAATTACTATACTAAGAAAAGATAAAGAATTAAACATAGATGTTATTCTTAAAAATAAAAATAATCAAATTGGTCTTATTAAAAGAGAAAATATGCCTTCTGTAAATCTTACAAAGCTTGGTGCATCGTTTGAAGAAATCAGTAAAGAAGAAGCCACTTCTCTTGGAATTGAAGGTGGAGTAAAAATTGTGAATATAGAACCTGGAAAATTAATGTCTGTAGGTGTAAAGAAAAATTTCATTATTACAGCCATTGATAAAAAGAAAGTATTAAATATGAAAGATTTGAGAGAACTATTAGAAAACAAAACAGGCAATGTGATTTTAATAGAAGGTGTTTATCCTAATGGCATCAGGGCTTACTATGGATTTAATTTATAGATGAACTGAATACCTTTTAATATTACAAATATTGTATTATCGTTTTTGTCATTTGTATATCATATATTTTTCTATACTCACCATTCATTTTCAATAATTCATAAGGAGTTCCACATTCTGTTACAACACCTTCTTTCAAATACATAATTTTATCAGCCAAAGATTGTAATACTGATAATTTTTGTGCTATAATGATAACCGTTTTATTTTTTAACTCCTCCTTTATGTTTTGAATAATTTTTTGTTCAGTTTCATTATCTAATGCAGAAAAAGCATCATCAATCAAAAGTATTGGAGCATTCTTTAATAGTGCTCTGGCAAGAGCTATCCTTTGCCTTTGTCCTCCGGAAACATTAATACCCTTTTCTCCTATCATGGTATTATACTGATCCGGCCAACTCATAATGGTATCATGAATCTCTACTTTTATACATATATCTATCACTCTCTGCATGTCTGTTTCCCTATCAGGAAAAATAATGTTGTTTAAAACAGTATCATTAAATAAAAAAGCATCTTGTGAAACATACGCCATGTGTCTTCTTAACCAATACAAATTGTGTTTTTGAATATCTTTATTATCAATCAATATCTGACCTCCTCTATTTACATCATAAAACCTTAGCAACAATTGAAATATTGTACTCTTTCCTGAACCCACTTTTCCTGTAATTCCCAGCACCTCACCTTTTACTACTTCAAACGAAACATTTTTCAGAGCCATCATCTTACTTTCTTCATATTCAAAACTTACATTGTCAAAGCGAATGTGCCCATCTATTTTGTAAGTATCATAGTTGGTATTGATAATTTTTGGCTGAGTATTTAATAACTCATTGATTCTTTTTTGTGATGCAGATGCTCTTTGTATTAACGCACTTACCCAACCTAAAGCGGTAAATGGCCATGTGAGCCGATAAACATAAATGACAAATTCCGTAATGTTTCCGGGTTCAATTTTATTCTGAGCTAACAAAATACTTCCCAGCCATACAGTTACTATAATTCCTGTACCAACCATCATGGTCATTAATGGTTGAAACAATGCTTCCGTTTTTCCCAGTAAAACAAACTGATGAGAATAATTGTCATTATTATTTTTCAATTTTTCTTCAAAAAATCTTTCCTTTGAATGAATTTTAATGAGTCGTATAGATGAAATACTTTCTTGCACAAAAGATGTAATTACCGAAAGTTGCTCCTGTACATGAGTGCTTAAAAAGTTTATTTTTTTGCTTAATCTGAAAATTAAAAAAGAAAACACAGGTAACGGTAATAATACTGCTACGGTAAGCAAAGGACTGACATGTAACATAAAAGATATAACAGATATCAACGTTACTATCACATTGACCAAATACATCACTGCAGGGCCTGTAAACATTCTTACTCTACCTACATCTTCACCTATTTTGTTCATCAAATCGCCAACGCTTTGCATCTTTAAAAATTGCTTATCCATTTTTTGAAAATGTTCGTACAACTCGTTTTTTTGTTCATATTCAATATGTCTACTAGATACAATAATAGTTTGACGCATCAAAAACATAAACACGCCGCTAAGAACAGATAGTCCTATAAGATATAATAAAAACACAAAAAATTTATCCTGATTAAAGTGTTGCTGATTGATTTCGTACACTATTTCATTCGTTGCCTTACGGACAACAATGGCCTGATAATTAGAAAACACAGAAGATAAGGTTACAAATAAAATTCCCAATACATAGTACCACTTATACCGAATAAAGTACTTCTTTAAACTCAACAAATTTTCCACACCGGCAATGTAGTGATTTTTTTATACCATATTATTTTGCAATTTTATCATTAACAAAAATTACATTGAAAAACAGCCATTTTCATTATTGATTTATCTATATTTACAAGCAAAAAAATATGAGAATGTTCAAAATAATTTGTATTTTATTTTCTATGTCTATTCTGTTACTTGATCTAAAAGCACAAGAACGTCCTGCGCATTTCAAAATTTCTACACAAAAAATTTCTGATGATATTTATAAAATAGTATTTCAGGTAAAAATTGATGAACCATGGCATATTTACTCTATTCATCAAAATCCTGACGATGGACCTATGCCCACTTCCATCAAATTTGATAAATCAAATGACTATGAACTTATTGGAAAACTCAAACAAAGCAAAGGAATTAAAGAAATAGATAAAGTATTTCAGGTAGAAGTAGAGTATTTTTCCAAAAAAGCCGAATTCTGGCAAGAAATTAAAATTAAAAAAAATGGAAAAATAAAAATTAGTGGCACTTATGAATATCAGGCATGCACAGAAGAAAAATGTATTTTTCCTCCCCCTGAACCCTTTGAGACATATATTGAAGCAAATAATATTACATCCGCTCTTTCTTCAGATAATAAAGATAATCATGCTCAGCATCTATCAACAAAGGACTCATCTGCCTCTTCTGTTTTACAATCTGACTCATTTTTGACAAAAAACAATAACACTACAAATGCAAGTCATTCTAATACATCTGAAAAAACTACAACTAATCATACGCCCAATGCTTCTGAACTTTCCGGATGGATGATATTTATAGAAGGATTTTTAGGTGGGTTAGCTGCCTTATTTACACCTTGTGTATTTCCACTTATTCCTATGAACATCAGCTTTTTTACGAAAAGGCATAAAGACAGAAAAAAATCTATTAAAGAATCTGCTTTATACAGTATCAGCATCATTGTCATATATCTTTTACTTGGTATTTTTGTAACACTTATTTTTGGTGCCAGCGCATTAAACGATTTATCTACCAATGTTTGGTTCAACTTAATTTTCTTTGTAATTCTTTTAGTTTTTGGCTTTTCATTTCTTGGTGCCTTTGAAATTAACTTACCATCTTCATGGGTTAATAAAATGGACAATTTGAGCAATAAAGGTGGATACTTAGGAATTTTTTTTATGGCATTTACACTTGCATTGGTTTCTTTTTCCTGCACAGGCCCTATTGTGGGAACATTATTGGTACAAACGGCAGCATCTGGCGAAATTATTGCTCCTGCTATTGGCATGTTCGGCTTTTCATCCGCTTTAGCACTGCCCTTTGGATTATTCGCGGCCTTTCCTTCATGGATGAAATCATTACCAAAATCAGATAGTTGGCTCAACTCTGTAAAAGTAACGCTTGGTTTTCTGGAAATTGCTCTTGCGTTCAAATTTGCATCTAATGCCGATTTAGTTATACAGGCGCAAATTCTTACAAGAGAGGTTTTTTTAGTCATTTGGATTGCCTTGTTTGCTTTGCTCACTTTGTATCTTTTAGGATTTTTCAAAACACATCACGATGGTGAAGTAAAATATCTTTCTGTAACACGGCTTATGTTTGCCACCCTTTCACTCAGTTTTACATTATATATGCTGCCCGGTTTGTGGGGTGCACCACTCAATTTAATCAGTGGAATACTGCCGCCTTTAGAATACTCTGAATCACCACATGGATTTATGAATACCTCAAACCCCGTTATCTATTCAGAAAAAACCAACCCATTACCTGATGGTGCAGATATTAACAAACACGGCATTATCCACTTTAAAAACAATTATCAGCTTGCATTAGATTATGCCAAAAAAGTAAACAAACCTCTAATGATTGATTTTACAGGACATGCCTGTGCCAATTGCAGAAAAACAGAAGATTTTATATGGCCCGATGAAAGAGTAAAAAATATTTTGAACAACGAAGTGGTTTTGGTTTCTTTATATGTGGATGATAAAAGGGACTTACCGGAAAATGAACATTTTGAAGCAGAATGGTACGGCAGAAAAAGAAAAATAACAACCATTGGTGATAAGTTCAAATACATGGAAGAAACCAAGTATGGACAAAGCACTCAACCCTTGTATGTTTTGCTAGACCATCAGGAAAATCTGTTAACAGAAGTGCGGGGCTACAACCCTGATAAAGAAGCATATATTAGTTGGCTCAAAGAAGGCATAAAAAAATTCAAAGAAAAAAAATAACTATTCAATGCTTTAATATACTGCTTAATTCAATGCTTTTTATGGCCTGCCTTACATTTTGTTGCACACAGTTTATTAAAGATTTCTTTTCAAAGCTCAACTAATTTTTTCTTACATTTGCCAAAATTTTAAAGAAATGTCTGAACAAATTGGTCTTCGCTCATCAGATACTGTACTGAGTGAAATAGGATTGAAAAACTTCAAAACAGCGTATTGGAATTTAGATGTACCCCATTTAGTTACTGAAACTCTTTTTAGAAAACAAGGCATGCTGACTGATACAGGCGCCCTTGCTATTGATACCGGAGAATTTACAGGACGTTCACCAAAAGATAAATTTGTTGTAAAAGACAGTTATACCGAAAGTACAGTGTGGTGGGGAGATGTCAACCATCCCTTTGACCCTAAAAAGTTTGATGCACTTCATCAAAAAATGCTTCAATATTTTGAAGGTAAAGATGTTTTTGTAAGAGATGCTTATGCCTGTGCAGACCCCAAATACCGATTGAATATACGCGTTATTAATGAAACACCATGGGCTAATCTTTTTAGTTATAATTTATTTTTACGACCTACCAAAGAAGAAATCAAAAACTTTCAGCACGACTGGGTTATTCTGAATGCACCCGGCTTCAAAGCCAATGCTACAGAAGATGGCACCCGCCAACACAATTTTACCATCATCAACTTTTCAAAAAAAATCATTCTCATAGGCGGCTCTGCTTATACCGGAGAAATTAAAAAATCGGTCTTTACTATATTAAATTACATCTTACCTCATGAAAAGAACGTGCTTTCCATGCACTGTTCAGCCAATGTTGGTAAAAAGGGTGATACGGCTATATTCTTTGGTTTGTCCGGTACGGGTAAAACCACACTTTCCTCTGACCCCGAAAGGCAACTCATAGGCGATGATGAACATGGCTGGAGTGATGAAAAAGTGTTTAATTTTGAAGGGGGCTGCTACGCCAAATGTGTTAATCTATCTAAAGAAAAAGAACCCCAAATTTTCAATGCCATTAAATTTGGTGCTCTGCTTGAAAACACCCGCTTTTTCCCTGACACATCTACGGTGAACTATGACGATATATCTGTTACCGAAAATACCCGTGTGAGCTATCCATTGCATTACATTGATAATGCCCTCATCCCTTCTGTTGGTAGTGCTCCAAAAAATATTTTCTTCCTTACCTGCGATGCGTATGGTGTGTTCCCGCCTATTTCAAAGTTAAACATCAACCAGGCCATGTATTATTTTATTTCGGGCTATACCGCCAAAGTAGCTGGTACAGAAATGGGTATTACAGAACCTACTGCTACTTTTTCTGCATGCTTTGGAAAAGCGTTTTTACCACTACATCCAGCCCAATATGCCAAATTATTTGGAGAAAAATTAAAGAAAGATAAAATTAATGTATGGCTGATAAATACTGGTTGGATAGCCGGTGGTGCTAAAAAGAGCAAA
Organism: Bacteroidia bacterium; assembly: GCA_026418315.1. Lineage (GTDB taxonomy): Bacteria > Bacteroidota > Bacteroidia > B-17B0 > Aurantibacillaceae > BPGX01. The sequence continues at coordinate 14,013 of JAOABO010000011.1, read as the reverse complement.
CGAATGAACTTATCTTATACACGCGAAATGATACATGCTGCTTTAAGCGGAGAATTAGATAAAGCAGAATACGAAAAAATTCCATTCTTTCATTTAGAATTCCCAAAAGCGTGCAGAAACATTCCGTACAATATACTTAATCCGAGGGCTTCATGGCCTTCAGCAGAAGAATATGACGCCGCTGCTTATGAATTGGCCAAAAAATTCATTGAAAACTTCAAGGAGTTTGAAGACCTGGCCACACAAGATATGATTAATGCCGGTCCGCATTTAGAAAAAAGTACGGTTATATAAACCTTCTTTTTGTTTTAAACTATCTTCTCTATTTTTTTTCACTTGCAAAAAAGCAAAGTTTAAGATACATTTGCGGCAACAAAACGGAGGGTGTAGCTCAGTTGGTTAGAGCGTCAGATTGTGGCTCTGAAGGCCGTGGGTTCGAGTCCCATCATCCTCCCCACTGCGGCATCTGTACAAGATGCCATTTTTGTTTTTAATCCTTAAAATTTGATAGCACATGGCTTCAAACAAAATTTCTTCTGCACTCATTTCTGTATATAATAAAAATGGGCTTGAACCTATTATCCAAAAATTGCATGCATTACAAGTGTCCATTATTTCTACAGGTGGTACATTTGATTTTATTCAAAAATTAGGTATTCCTGTAATATCTGTAGATAGTATCACACAATTTCCGGAAATTTTAGGAGGACGGGTAAAAACACTGCATCCAAAAATTTTTGGAGGCATTTTATACAGAAGAGACAATCATAACGACTGTACTCAAATTAAAAATCATGCTATTCCACCTATTGATTGCGTCATTGTAGATTTATATCCATTTGAAGAAACGGTAAAATCAACAAATGATGAGCAAAGTATAATTGAAAAAATAGATATTGGCGGCATTGCTCTTATTCGTGCCGCTGCAAAAAACTTTAAAGATGTACTCGTTGTACCCGACAGAAAATATTATGATGAATTTCTTCATCTATTAGAACAAAAAAATGGAATAACAGAAAAAGAAGACCGAAAAAAATTTGCTGCTTATGCCTTTGCCGTCTCTTCTCATTACGATACCATGATTTTCAAATATTTTAATCAGAATATAGCATTACCCTACTTGAAAGAAAGTGAAATGAATGTACACGAATTAAGATACGGGGAAAATCCACATCAAAAAGCGTGGTGGTTTGGAAATTTGGAAGATGCTTTTGAAAAACTGAACGGCAAAGAAATTTCCTATAATAATTTATTGGATATAGATGCAGCAGTACAATTGATAACGGATTTTGAAGAACCCACATTTGCTATAATCAAGCACAACAACGCCTGCGGTGTAGCCAGCAGAAATACCATTTACGATGCTTATACTACCGCCTTATCATCTGACCCGCTTTCAGCATTTGGAGGAATACTCATTGCCAACAGAACAATTGATACGAAAACCGCCCAAGAAATACACAAACTATTTTTTGAAGTACTCATTGCTCCTGATTTTGAAGAAGAAGCACTGACTATATTAAAAACAAAAACAAACAGAATATTACTGAAAAACAAACTCCAACATTTACCAGATTTTTCATATAGAACCGTCCTACATGGTATAGTAAAACAAGAAAGAGACAGAAAGATAGAAACAGAACAAGATTTGAAAGTAGTTACCACCAAAGCGCCTACCAAGGATGAAATAAAAGATTTATTATTTGCCAACAAAATAGTCAAACACACCAAAAGCAATGCCATCGTTATTGTAAAAAACCTGCAACTGATTGGAAGTGGAACAGGGCAAACATCAAGAGTGGACGCTGTAAGACACGCTATTGAAAAAGCACATAAATTTCATTTTGATACTCAAGGTGCGGTATTGGCAAGCGATGCCTTTTTTCCTTTTCCTGACAATGTAGAACTAGCAGCACAAGCAGGAATCAGTGCCATTATACAACCCGGTGGTTCGATAAAAGACCAAGATAGCATGGACGCATGCAATAAGCATGGAATCAGCATGGTATTTACAGGATACAGACACTTTAAGCATTAATGTATAATGAGGCATATTAGTTAATTAGTATCATTATTGGTATTATTTTTATCAATAAAATTTTTAAGCCAATAAAAGTCATTTCATTAAACTTTTATTATTTTTGTGATAATGAATGTTCTTACTGAAGAAAATCAAAAGTTAGGATTATCTCCTGGTACGCTTAAATATACGGGTACCGCTCCAAAAGAGAGAGTAAAATTAACTTTATTCATATACGATGAAAATCATTTAGAATCTCATATTTATCATGATTGGTCTGAATTAGAAAAACATTTAATCAATATTCCTGATAATCTTGTAAAATGGGTTAATGTAGATGGGATTAATCACATTCACTTAATTGAAAAAATTGGACAGGTTTACAATATTCATCCACTATCATTAGAAGACATTGTGCACATAGAACAGCGTCCAAAATTTGAAGAGTTTGATCATTATGTATTATGCATTTTCAGAGCATTTTATTTTCATCGTGCTGAAATTAATAATGGACATTCACTTATTTCAGAACAATTATCATTAGTATTAGCAAAAAACAATACTTTAATTTCTTTTCAGGAAAATATTAATGTAGATCCTTTTGAAATTATTAGAAAAAGATTGCATAATCAAAAAAGTAAAGTACGTAGGTCAAAGTCGGATTATTTAATGTATGCCTTAATAGACGCAACCGTCGATTATTATTTTTCATGCATAGAAAAACTAGGCGATAGAATTGAAGATATGGAAACCGACATTATTAAAGACAAAACCATGAATGTTTCTGCGAAAAATATCTTTAAAATCTATCGGCTAAAAAAGGATATTATTCAAATGAGAAAAGTTGTTTGGCCTATGCGAGATATGGTAAATTCTATTTTACATACAGATAATGAGATGGTATCAGAAAATACAAAGTTCTATTTAAGAGATGTATATGATCATTTGGTCAGAATCATTGACACTATTGAAACACAAAGGGATTTGGTATCTGGTTTAATAGATTTTTATTTATCCATCAATACCAATAAGATGAATGAAGTCATGAAATTTCTGACCATTATTTCCACCATTTTCATTCCTGTAACTTTCATTGCAGGTATTTATGGAATGAATTTTGACAATATGCCCGAGCTTCGCCATCCTTATGGTTATTTTGTAACCATTGCTGTGATGCTCATCATTATTTTGTCTCTTTTATTTTACTTTCGTAAAAAGAAATGGATTTAATTCAATGACTGATTAATTAATTACCAATTTATATTCAAGCCGATATTTATCTAATATATTTAAATTATCCTCATTAAAATTAATTTTCAATGTATTTTGATTACTGACATAGTTTTTTCGCTCATCATCAGTTATAATTAAAGACACAGGAACAGATATGCCTCCATTGGTTTTGAACATTTTTTCCAGGTCTTTAATTAAATCTAATTGTATATCTTTTACATTCAATAAAATTTTTAGTTCAGATTTTTGAGATAACACATCATCTAAATCAACACAATCTTTTACTTTGAATTCCCATCTGTCATTAGAAGGATCATTTGTAAAATTTCTGTTTTCAATTTTTCCGGTTATTAAATAACATTTTATTTTATTGATATTATATTTGAGTTTAGATTTTTCAGCCATTTCATCAGTTATAAATAAATTGATACTTCCTGTAGAATCTTCTAATTTCAGTGTATAATAATTCTTTCCGCTTTTCATTACTTTTTCTTCAATTTGTGCTGCCCATCCGATGATTGTTATTAATTTGTTTTGATATTCTTTTGGGTTCTCAACCAGCTTATCGTTGATTTCCTTTATACTCATATTTCTTACAGATTTTAATATCAATTTATACTCATCTAAAGGATTACCTGAAATGAATAAGCCCAATACTTCTTTTTCTTTTATGAGTTTTGTTGTTGTATCCCATTCCGGAACTGATAATATTTCAGGATATTGGCTTAATCCGCTATTTGCAGATGTATCAAAGAGTGAAGAACCCATAACTTGTTTTTTCTGCATACTTTCTGCGTACCTGGCTATTTTTTCGGTTAATGTCAATTCATCTTTAGCAGGAACAAAAAACATAGCCCTGTGTATTTTAGGTAAAGAGTCAAAAACGCCTGCTTGTGCCAAGTTTTCTATATTTTTTTTATTGATAGATTTGTTTGACAACCGTTCTGCTATTTCAAAAATATGATTGATTTTACCTTTTTGTTTTCTACTTTCTATGAGTTCTTCTGCAAATCCTTTTCCTACATTTTTGATGTAAGACAATCCAAAGCGAATGCTACCATCTTTGAGCACATTAAATTTTTCTACACTTTCATTAATATCGGGTGGAAGTATTTTTATTTGCATCCGATTACATTCTGTGAGTACTTTGGCAATATCGTCTATATTATTTTTAGTATTCAATGCGGCACACATAAACTCGCTCGGATAATGGGCTTTCAAATATGCTGTTTGATAAGCGAGTAAAGCATAACACACAGAATGGGATTTATTGAAAGCATAACTGGCAAAGTCCTTCCAATCTTCCCATATCTTTTTAATTTTATTTAAATCAAAACCATTTTTCTTACACCCATCAAAAAATTGTTGCTCCATTTTTTGCAACACATCCAGTTTCTTTTTTCCCATTGCTTTACGAAGCTCATCTGCCTGGCCTTTAGTAAATCCGGCCAATTTTTGACTTAACAACATCACTTGCTCCTGATAGACCGTTATACCGTACGTTTCTTTCAAATATTCTTCCATTTCAGGAAAATCATACTCAATTTTTTCTAAACCGTGTTTTCTTTTAATATAACTATCAATATACTTCATAGGTCCGGGGCGGTACAGAGCATTCATTGCAATTAAGTCGTTAATACTATCGGGCTTTAATTGTTGCAGATATTTTTTCATTCCCGGACTTTCAAACTGAAATATCTCATCTGTGTGGCCTTGCCTGAAAATATCAAATGTTTTTTCATCATTCAAAGGCACCGCATCTATATCTAATTCAATTCCTTTGTTTTCTTTGATATAACGAAGTGTATTGGTAATGATAGAAAGTGTTGTTAATCCTAAAAAATCCATTTTAAGAAGGCCTGCTTTTTCAGCAACACCCACATCTAATTGAGTAATGACCTGTCCGCTTCTTGAATCTTTGGCAAGTGGAGAAATTTCATCTAATCTTTTAGGGGCAATAATTAATCCGCAGGCATGAATACCTGTATGCCTGAAGCATCCTGTTAATTTAGCTGATTGTTCCAACACTTCTTTGGAACGGGGATGCGATTGTACAAAACCATCATATAATTTTTTGAATTGTGATTGGATACTTTGAATATTTGCACCATCTGTGTATTTGGCAAAATCAATTTTATCGGGTTGCAGCAGAGCATCAATAGGAATACCTAATTCTTCTAATGGTGTGTAGGATTTGGCCACCTTATCTACCTCATCAGGCATCAATCCTAAAGTTCGGGCAGCATCGCGTATCGCTGATTTGCCTCCCAATTCAGAGAAAGTAATGATGTTAGCAACCTTTTCTCTGCCGTATTTTTCTACAATGTACTGTATTACTTCATCTCTTCGGTCATCGGCAATGTCAATATCTATATCGGGCATAGATACTCTTTCAGGATTGAGAAAACGTTCAAAAAGTAAATTGTAACGAATAGGGTCAACATTCGTAATATCCAATACATAAGCAATAATAGACCCTGCGGCACTACCTCTTCCGGGTCCAATACGAATACCTCTTTTTCTTGCTTCGCTCAAAATGTCGCTGACAATTAAAAAATAACCGGGGAAACCCATTTGTACAATGGTTTGTAACTCAAAATCAATACGTGCCTGAATATCTTCTGTAATTACTTTATATTTTCGTTTAGCACCCTCATAAGCAAGGTATTTTAAATATTCGTTTTCCAATTCTTTTTCAGATAAATGACTGTATTGCGTAGCAAATTCCTTTGGGATATCAAACTTTGGCAAAACAACCTCTTTTTCTATAGAATAAACATCTATACTTTCTGCTAATTCAATGGCATTGGTAATCGCTTGCGGATAAAAAGAAAACAATTCTTTAATTTGTTGAGGAGATTTGAAATAAAACTCATTATTGGGTAACCCGTAGCGTTTGCCACTACCTTTTCCAATTGGTTTACTTTTTTCCTCTCCATTTCGGATACATATCAATGTATCAAAGGCATCGGCATCTTCCTGTTTAAGATAAAAATGATTTTGTGCTGCAATGGCTTTTATTTGGTGCTTTTCAGCCATTTTGATTAAAAATGTATTGATATACTTTTCTTCATCTAAAAAATGATTGTTAAGTTCTAAGTAAAAATTTTCTCCAAAATTATTCTTATACCATAACAATACTTCCTCAGCTTTTTGTTCACCGTCGTTTAATAATGCCTGGGGTATTTCTCCATATATCCACCCACTTAATACAATCAGTCCATCTTTATTTTCTAATAAATTTTTTCTATCAATTCTTGGAACATAATAAAAACCATCTATAAAGGCAATAGAAGATAACTTACAAAGATTGGTATATCCTTTTTCATTTTTGGCAAGAACAGGAATTTGAAAATTCTGATATTTTTGATTTTGTTTGGTAATATCTTCACATAAATAAAACTCACAACCAATGATGGGCTTTATGGTGGGTAAAGGGGCTTTCCCTTCTGCTATATGGGATTCATTTTTTAACTTGATGGTTTTATTTACATCTTTTAATGTACTGTAAAAATCAATTACTCCACTCATGTATCCTAAATCCGTAATAGCTAAAGCACTTGCTTTGTATTCTGCGGCTTTTTCAACTAATTTTTCTATTTTAGTAGTACTGTTTCCGATGGAGTATATAGTGTGATTATGTAAATAAGCAAAATGAAAAGGAAGGGTTTCTGTTGTAGATTGATTGGTTTCGTTTTGATTTGAAGATGATTTTTTTTGATGAAAACCTTTTTCGTTATTATACAATTGAGATAAGTCGGGTGCTTCGTATTGTAATTCAGAAACGGATATGCTCACAGAAGGAATGGCAATGATATTTCTTTTTAGTATTTCAAAAAAGGCACAGGCATTGGCTTGTACATCAAAAGCAGCATTATGAGCCAATTCAAATTTTTCACCAAATAATTTTTCATAGAGTTCTTCTAATTTTGGTTGCTTTAATCCTCCTCCTTTACCTCCAGGTAATTGACAATATTCAATAATCTCTTTAGAAGTACAGGTATCAACAATTATTTTTTCTTTTAAATCTTGAATATCAATACCTGCCCGAATGAGTTCGGCAGCAATAACAGGAATATCGTAATTTGCAATATTATGTCCTGCAATAATTTTTGTTTGCTTTAATGCATTGATGAATTGCTGCAATACATCTTTTAATTCAATACCTTCTTTTAATGCTCGTTCAGTTGTAATTTTATGTATTTGGGCGGCATTATAGGGTATTTCAAAACCTTCGGGCTTTATAATTTGGGAGTACTGCTGAATTAATTTTCCTCTTTCATCATGAAGCTGAAAAGCCAATTGAACAATTCTCGGAAAATTTTCTAACTTTGAAAAATCTATTTCATTTCCCTTAATAAAACCTGTTGTTTCAACATCAAAAATTAAGAACATGGTATAGAGTTTTAGCAAACAAAATTAGCCATAATATTTATCTTCATTCAACACTTGTGGATATTTTTGGAAAATAAAAACGGGGAACAATTTTTGTTCCCCGTTAAATATTGTATTTAGTGCATTGGTTATTTACTAATCACTATTCTCTTCACTATTTTTTCACTTCCATTAGTTATTTTAAGGAAATAAATTCCATTTTCGTAATGGCTTAGGTTCAAGGTGAGATAATTATTCATCACATTTTGGAATTCTCCCTTATCTAACACCTGACCAAGTGTATTCAAAATTTCAAAATGTAGGTTTTGTTTTTCATTAAATGTGGTGATGATATTAAATAAACCATTAGAAGGATTGGGCATTATCATCACATTGCTATTCAAAATAGAACTCTCGTTGATACCAACGTTACAAGAGAGAATTGGTAGTATAGCTCCATTTAAGTGTAAACTTCCACCCCATGCTTGTGCTAAATCATGCCAGGAATTATCACTCCATTTTTCCCACATTGTACCACCTGAAGGTTTGTCTGTAGTATGGAAAATAACAGCAGTATCACCTCCACCGGTTGGTATAGCCACAGAAACAAAAAATCCATTAGTATTAGGTGCATTAATTGGAGTTGTAAAGTTATATTTATAAGGATAAATGATATTACTTGCAAAGCCCAAGGAAGGGGCTCCAAAATATTGCACTGAATTAGTAGGACTAACTGCTACAATTTGTCCAAGATTAGCAGTTGCTGTTCCGAGAGCCGTTGTTGGCCCCCCAGACATGGTTCCATTATATACAATACAATTCACGGTTTTTGAAGGAGTTCCACCAGTACCTCTGTTTCCGTTTTTGTAAAACAATACAATAGCTCCTGTAATTTTTGGAGTAGGCACATGAGAATAGGTAGAAACAGAAAACCATTCTGCTTTTTCCTTATCTGCATAACAATTTGTACCTACTACATAACCTGCTTTAGGTGAACAACCAGGAGTGTTAGCATCAGCACCTGCAATGAATATTGTCATTGTATCCTGATTAGAAGCATTACTTAAAGTGTCTACACACACGGTTTGTGTTATACATGAAGATATTGTTATAACTTTAGAAGTCGTACTTACCGTTCCATTATTAGCAGTTAGTATAATAGAATAAGTTCCCGCATTAGCAAATGTAATGCTGGGGTTGGTAGCATTCTGATTAGGATTAAATGTAACGCCAGTATTGGGAGAAACTGCCCAAGTATAAGTTGGTGTTGGCGTTCCGGTTGAACAGTTCGTCATAGTAATGGCTGTATTGATACATCCTGTAGATGGAGATTGAAAACAAGCATTAGCAGCAGGAGAAGATACACAAAGAGTAGCCGCAGATGCTGTTAATTGACTCCTATATGTCCCATTCGCCATAGCAGTTTGCATTCTTGTAGTTTGATCTACAGTAAACATATACATTGCAGCATCATCCGTATAATCCATAAAATTCATGTACATTTCACCATCAGGGGAGTTTCCTGAACAAGTTCCTACATGATAAGGATACGAAGTAATGTTACCATAATTTGAAGTTTGAGCAGGAGGGGTGTCATTACAATAATCGGTAGCACAAGTTCCGTCTCCCCAAATGTGTCTTAGTCCTAACCAGTGACCTACCTCATGCGTTAAAGTTCTTCCCTTGTTATAAGGTGCTTGATAGGTTCCTCCTGGAAAAATGGAATTAGATCCACAGGCCTTAGCCCATATCCAAACACCATCAGTCGTTGCAGTACCAAGTCCACTCGACAAACCTGACAAACCTGTTCCTGCTGGAAAAGTAGCAAAACCTAATAAACCAACAGAATTACTACAATCTGTTACCCAAACATTGAAATAACGAGTAGGATCCCAAATTGAATTGGGCTTAACGGTACCATTAATGTATGTTTGGAAAGATGAAGGACTTGTAAATGAAGTAGGATTAGCCCATCCTTTTGAAACATAGTTAATTCTGTCAATTCCTGGCTCTGGAAGCGTATTTCCATTCGGGTCCTTTGTTGCTAAACAAAATTGAATTCCTGTGTTCGCTATTTTTACTCTGCCGCTTCCATCTTTATTAGCTGCAGGCAAGGATGCAGCAAAGTTAACAAAAGCATTGGATGGATAATTTCCAACATTCAGGCCAGTTCCGGCATAATCTGCATTTAATACCTGAATTTGAGAATTAATTTGCCCTTGTGCTAAGTTGGGATAAGTGCCTACTGCCTGACCACCATGAACAACGTGAAACACAACTGGAATGGTATAATTAACATACACTTTACCATTTAGAATTTCAGGATGGTCTTTTACATATTGTTCAATGAGTTTTTGAAATTCTTGTTCCCATGCTTCATTGGGTGCAATTGTTCCGCATGTTCTTTTTAAGGGAGTATTGCTATTCTCCATTACATTAATGGGTTCAGCTACAGAAGTAATGTTTGCTTTTCTTCCTGTTTGAGCAAACATCATTCCTGCACTGATACCAGCTGCAACAATTAAATACAGTTTTCTCATAATTTTAATTTTGATTACAAATGTAGTTATTTTTTTTTTGAACCCATCATTTAACTTGTTAAAAGTTATGATTGGTAAATAATATGTTTATTTGGTAATTAAAGAATATTATGAACTAATTTCGTCGCCCCAATCATTAACACAAAAGACAAAATAAAAGGCACTGCAAAATGTGTATCATATAAAAAACCTCCTATTATTGGAGCAATAGTTCTTGCAAGAGAATTTAAACTCTGAAAAACACCTAATAAGGTTCCTCCTTGACCAGCAGGTGCTTTTTGCGATAATAAGGAGGTAACACATGGAGATATAAGTCCGTTACCCATAGAAATAAAGAGTAATACCAAAAATATGAAAGGAAAAATGTTTTGATGAGAAATAAAAGTAAGACATAATAATGCTATGCTCATTAAAAAAGAAGATAAAATAATGATTTTTTGTTCATTTAAAATTTTCAGTGCCCACTTTAATCCAAATCCTTGCCAAAAAACACTTAAAACTCCTACAAAACCGAATAACCAGCCAATTTGCTTGTCATTTAACAAACAGTGTTCTTTCCAGTAAATAGTAGATAACACTTGAAATATACTAAATGCAGCAATAAATATAAAACCATACCAAAGATAATTTTTAATAATCGGCACAAAAATAAATTGCTTAATACTGCTAACAGGTTGTAGTTTTATTTTTAAATTTTTATTAAGATGAGAATTCGTTTCTTTGAGAAAAAAATAAACGAACATTAAATTGATAAAACATAAAATACCTGTGAATAATCCTACGTACTTTATACCATGTTGCTGGTCTATGCTTTTCAAAAAGCCACCAATAGGTGGTCCTAAAATAAACCCTAATCCAAAAGCCATTCCAATTATTCCCATCTTTTTTGTTCTTTCGTGATGCGCAGTGATATCAGAAATATATGCCTGGGCTACTGAAATGTTGGCAGAACCAATTCCGGCAATAAGACGGCTGATTATAAGTAACCATATGGTATTTGAATACGCAAAAAGCACATACGCAATAGCATTCATAAGAACCGTCCATATCAAAACGGGGCGGCGTCCAACTTTATCACTCCACTGACCAAGATAGGCAGTCATAATAAAATTCATCAATGAAAACACTCCGGCAATAATACCTGTTACCAAAGTGCTTGCCCCAAGAGATATAGCATAATTGGGAAGAATGGGAATAATGATTCCAAAGCCCAGTAAGTCAATAAATACAGTCAGAAAGATGATGGTAAATGGAGATTTCATTAGTATCCTAAAATATTAAGCATGGATTTATAACTTTGTTCTTTTGCGAATAATTTTGTACTTATCTCTCCCTCTTCATTTCTATCTATCAATATGTGTTTGGGTGCGGGTATTAAGCAATGTTGAATACCTCCATATCCACTTAATTCTTCCTGATAGGCACCCGTATGAAAAAAACCTATGTACAAGGGTTCTTTGTCTTCCTTAGTTACTAATGGCAGAAATATCTGATTGATATGAGCTTCACTATTGTAATAATCCATACTATCACAAGTTAGTCCTCCTAAATTAACAGGAACATACGGTCTATCCCAATAATTGATAGCCAGTAAAATAAATTTTTGACTAATACCCCAGGTATCCGGCAAAGATGTAATAAAAGAACTATCAATCATATACCACCTTTCTCTATCATTTTGCATTTTTTGGTCAATGATGGAATATAAAGCGGCACCACTTTCTCCAACTGTAAAAGAACCAAATTCAGTAAAAATATCTGGTTCCTGAATTTCATTTTGTTCGCAAAACAATTTAATTTGTGAGATAATTTCTTCAATAATATACTCGTAATCATATTCAAAAGATAAGGAAGTGCGAATAGGCATGCCTCCGCCAATGTTTAAAGAACCTAATGTGGGGCAGATTTTTTTTAACTCTAAATAAACATTCAAACATTTATTTAACTCTGTCCAATAATAAATGGTATCTTTAATTCCCGTATTGATGAAAAAGTGCAACATTTTTAATTCAAAGCGACTATCATTCTGAATCTTATTATTGTATAGATTAATAATATCGCTGTATCTTATACCTAATCTTGAAGTATAAAAAGGGAATGAGGGCTCTTCTTCGGTAGCTATTCTTATTCCTAACTTGCACTTATCTACTTTAATATGTTTTTTATAGTAATCTATTTCATCTAAATGATCCAATACAGGAATTACATTAAATCCTTCATTAATCATTTCTGTAATTAATTGTTTGTACCTTATAGGTTTATAGCCATTACAAACAATGAATGTGTTTTTGTCTAATTGATTTTTTTTGAATAATTCTTTTACTATAAAAATATCATACGCAGAAGATGTTTCTATATGTGCCTGATTTTTTAATACCTCATTTAACACAAAAGAAAAATGTGAACTTTTGGTACAATAGCAGTAATAATACTCTCCCTTGTAATCTGTTTTGGCCATCGCTACATTAAACATTCTGCGGGCTCTTTGAATTTGCTGACCAATTTTGGGTAAATAGGACAATTTAAGAGGAGTTCCATACTGTTTTATTATATTCATTAAAGGAATGTCATTAAAGTATAACTCATTGTCTTTTACATCAAATCCTTCTTGCGGAAAATGATGCGTTTGAGTTATTAAATCGTAATAGGTTTGAGACATTTTATTATTATTTACTATATTTACGCTGCGAAAGTAATAAAAAGAATATTGAAAAATTTACATACACGAAAAATTAAAGTATGGCAAAAATTCAAATAAAACCAATAAAAATTGTAGAGGTAAAAAGTGAAATAGGTGCAGGAACCAGAGGTGCCAGTTTAGGTATAGATGCCATTAAAATTGCTGCTTTAGATTTTGGAAGTCCTTTTTTCAAAAAATATAAATCTATAGAAATTCCAAATGAAAACCATTTACTTTTGGAACCTGTAGTGAACGATTATGCCAAAAGAATAAAAGGGGTATATAGTTTGAATGAACGATTAGCTAATCAGATAAAAAAAATATTATTAGATGATGAGTTACCAATTGTACTTGCAGGAGACCATAGTTCTTCTATTGGCACTATAGCAGGAATCAAGATGGCTTATCCTGACAAAAAATTAGGCGTAATATGGATAGATGCTCATGCTGATTTACACTCCCCTTACACCACGCCAAGTGGAAATATGCACGGAATGCCATTAGCATGTTCCTTAGCAGAAGACAATAAAGACCGTCAGCAAAATAAGCCGGACGATGAAACAGTGGAATATTGGGAAAAACTAAAAAATTTAGGTGGAATAAAACCTAAGATTCATTACTCTGACCTTGTGTACATTGCATTAAGAGATTTTGAGCCACAAGAAGAATATCTTATCAAAAAAAACAAAGTTCGCATATTCCCTGTTCCTGAAATCAGAAAGAAAGCTGTAGAAAGAATTGCTATAGAGGCATTGAATTATCTTGATCATTGTGACTTAATCTATGTAAGTTTTGATGTAGATAGCATGGATTCTCGTATTAGTAGTGGAACGGGGACACCTGTACCTAATGGCATTACTGAAAAAGAAGCAGGTAACTTGATCTATTATTTAATGCGAAGTAAGAAAATAATATGCTTTGAAATGGTAGAAATTAATCCGACTTTAGACAAAGAGAATTTAATGGCTGAAAACGCTTTTGAAATTTTACAGAAAGCCACTAATCAGCTTACACAGGATTTCTAAAACCTGCATTCTAATAAGTAAAAAAAAAACGACACATTGGTCAGTTTTTTTTAATATACTCAAGCAAACAAGTTTATTTTACAATTTTTGCTTTATTTCTACCATTTCATATCCTTCAATAATATCCCCTACCTTTATATC
>JAOABO010000119.1 GCA_026418315.1 Bacteroidia bacterium | reverse complement strand
CAATAATTCTGCTAAAGCAAAGTGTAAGTATTCCGACCGAGGCCTATTAACAAGTTCTTGTTTAAAAAATTCTATACCTTTATCATACATCTTTTTTTTCTTGCAATATTCTAACATCACAGAATGTGGTATTTCGTAACTCTTATCTTTATCTCTTTTTATAGATTTTCTTACAAATAATTCAACAGTATCTTCATTCCTGTTGGTTTTAAAATATGCTATTGCAATGTTACACAGCAATTCTTTTCTTGTAGAATCTAATTGATAAGCTTTTAATAAAATTGGTATACTGTTTTCATAATCTTTGAGCCAATTCATATATAAAAACGCAATATTATTGTAGCAACTTCCGCAGCTACTATCTATTTCTATACCTCTCCTAAAATGTTCCATGGCTTGAGTCAAGTATACTTGCATATCTTGTTGCTTTAATCTTCCCGTATTTTGTAAATATTCTAATATAATTTGTGATGCATATAATATGTGCAATTTTACTGATTGAGGATATTTTTTTACGTCTGCTTCATAGAGGTATAATTTATACCTCCACTCGTAATTTCTATACCAAATAAGCATAGATTGTCCGATAAAATAAAGTACTACTAACCATTTTACACCTCCAGACCTCTTCCACCAATTGATTTGAGTAAACTGAAAACTGTTCTTTTTTTCAAAGTATTTCTGATTCATCCATTCAATACAATATATCAAAATCATAACCCACCCCAATGAAGGCATAAATAAAAACCTGTCCGCTACAATGCCAGGCGCCGGCTTAACAAAATTCAGAAACATAGAAACACTTATTCCAAAAAACATGACACCATACCAAATAAGAGATTTTTTCTGAAATTCTTTGAAAAATAAATAAGCCAGTATAATCATAAATGCAATTCCTATTATTCCATAAGCATCTATAGTTTTGACTGATATAACATCAAACCCATAGTAACAAGACATTTTAATTGGAAACAGTAACATCATTAAATAAAAACCCATTGAATTAACCATTGTAAACACTCTGTAAATAAACTTATTTTCAAAGTAAAGAGGATTTTCAAAATAATTAAATACTCTCTGTTTAGTGGCAGGATTCAATAATAGTTTTTGTCCCTTCTTTAAGAAAATATAAGCGACTATCAATGCAAAAATGATAAAAAAAACTTGCTTAAGGTATGCTCGTGTTTTTTCTCTATTGAAACGAAGCTTTTTTTCTTGAACATAAATAATCGGTAAAATAGCTATCAATGGTAAGGCATCAAACTTACTCAATAATGCCAATAAAAAAAATACTGGAACTAACACAAATTCAAACCATTTTTGATTTCTTATCCATTTTAAAAAAAATATCAGCATTAACATAGAAAATATAAAACTCAACATCACATCTCTGTTCTTTAAACTGGCCACTACTTCACTGTGTACAGGTATAAATGCAAAAAAAATAACCATCCATACTATGGTTTCCAAACTATAGTTTTCAAATAATAATAGCAACACCTTAAATAATACTATCAGACAAATAGCATAATAAATCACATTAAAAAAATGATGTAAATGAACATTGCTCCCAAAAAATTGAATTTCCAAAGCATAAGATATTTTTACCATCGGTCTGTATTCATATTCATTTCCCGACTCATCTTTAGCATGATAACTGGTTAAAATTTTTGGAATAGATTTAATTCCTTTCTGAACTATATTATCCTTTCCTGATACAACAAATTCATCATCTAATGCATAATCATTTTTAATAGTATTTCCATACAAAAGAAATGCTATTATTACATACCATAAGTAAATTTTTCCGTAACTTTGTTTTTCCACTCTGTTAAATTTGTATGCAAATAAAAGCAATTTCAGTATATCTTCCTCCAACTACTTTATCCAATAAAAATTTAGCCCAACAGTTCAACGTTACCGAAGAAGAAATATACAAAAAAACAGGCGTTATAGAAAGACGACACACTCCTCATGATTTCAATATGGAAGATATGGCTTATGAAAGTGCTCAAAAACTTCTCAATCAACATCCTGATTACAAAAATAAAATAGATGCCTTGCTTTTAATCGGGCATGGGTTCAGCTACAAAGCACCTAATACATCGGCTATTTTACAGCATCGCTTAAATCTTTCCAATAAATGTTATTGTCTTGACATACCACACGGTTGTACAGGCTACATTTATGGATTATCTATAGCAGAATCCTTGATTAAATCTGGAATATCCACAAGTGTGCTATTGATCACCTCTGATACTCCAAGTTATGTTATTCCTCCAGATAATTTAGAATTACTTTCCATTTTTGGAGATGCCGCAACAAGTACAATAATCATATCAGATAAAATTGACCAAAAGAAAAACTATAACTATACTTTTTTTACTTATGGTAAAAAGTTTAACGCTCTTATCGTCGAGAGAAGTGGACAGGTCAATCCTCCTGACTGTGAATATCTTCAAACAAGCAAATTACCTTATGGAACTATGAAAATGGACGGTACCGCTGTTTTTTTAATGAGTATCAAAGAAGTACCCCCACTGATATACGAAACCCTTGAAAAAAATAATCTAACAATCAACGACATAGATTATTTTGTATTCCATCAGGCCAATTCTTTTATGCTGGAAGTGCTGCGAAAAAAACTCAAAATACCCAAAGAAAAATTTTTTAACGACATTCGTTATACCGGAAATACTGTTTCCAATAGCATTCCCATTGCCCTTCATCAACTTATTTCTGAAAATAAAATTCAAAGAGGTATGAAAATTTTACTGGCCGGCTTTGGAATTGGATTTATGCTGGGTGCTACTGTGATAGAATATTGAAAATTATTAACTATCTTTGCAAAGACATAAATTATGTCATTAATCGAAAAATCTGAACAAAACATAAATGCAGCAAAAATTTTAATCAATAATAAATTTTTTAGTACGAGCGTTCACGCATCATATTATGCTTGTTTTCAACTGATTATACTTATTAATGAGAAATATCCAAGTAACCAAATAAAAATAGATAATAATGAAAAACAGGGAACACATGAAAAACGCATCAATTTATTAAAAATACTCATTGATACAAAAATTCAAGATACCAAACAAAGAAAAAAAATAATACAAGATCTATTTCAAATTAAAAAAGTAAGAAAAACGGCCGATTACGAAAACACCCTCATACAGCAAGATACAGCACAACATGTGCTTCAACAATCTATTACACTTACTAAATCATTAAAAAAATTATTATATGAAACCATACACTGAAATATCTTCACAACAATTTATTATCCAATGGTTAAATAACCTAGTGAAAGAGTTTCCCTCTATTCATATCAAATACACTACCGATTCATTAGATAATACCCATTATATTTTCATTGAACCATATGATGAATATCTTCAAGGGCAATTAGGAGAAAAAATATGGGATTTCGACATCCATCAATTTATTCCAAATTTCCCTGAAGAAACTCTCGCCTTTTTATCTATGCAGCAATATGATAATCTTACAGATAAACCCATTCTCTTTGAATTTCGCCCATCTGCTTTTCAAATTTCGCCTGACCAATTCATTAATCCTATTCAGTTGATACTTGACCCTGTATCTAATGTAATCTTATCAACCTATTTACATACCATCAAAACCAACAAAATAAAAATTGACATTTCTGAACCTGCTGAAATAACCCAATCAGAAAAAACAGAATATGCAGCATAATCCCCCTCTAATAAAGGAAAATCCACACTTTAAAATATTAAGCATCCACCTGCTAGATTTTTCATTATCCCATCCTAATGAAATTAAAACAAACACTCCCTCAGATTCATTAAAAATTGATTATGATGTAACATTAGGTACCTCTTTCAAGGTCAATCAGGAAAATATTCTCTATGTTTTACTTAAATCAGAAATTCACGCTAAACTCGAAAATCAAATTATTAAAACCATCCAAACCACCTATATAGGCATATTTCAATCCATTAACCCCGAAACATCAGAATTATCTTTGCAAACCTTTGCTACCCATAATGCTCCTGCAATCATATATCCTTATTTTAGGCAATTCATCCACGAAATTACCTTGCATACCGGATTACCACCACTCACTTTACCAATCATTATGTTGAAACCAGAAAAACAAAACAATTAACCATGACCATCCAGGAATTTACCCAACTTTTAGAAAAAGAATTTGAAGACCTCACTCCCGGTACACTTACTCCACAAACCAACTACAGAGATATTCCTAATTGGAGTAGTATGCACGCCCTTATCATTATTGCTTTTGTAGATGCTAACTTTGGCGTAGAACTCACCGCATCCGATTTACGAAGTACCCAAACTATTGAAGATTTATACACCATTATCCAATCCAAATTATCTCAATAATGGCTTTCATATCTTTACCCAATATCTCTATTTGTTCCATATCGGCTGCTGTTCCCAAAAATAAAATACTTACCAAAGATTATCTATATATATCAGAACAGGAAAGAGAACTCTTCATTAAAACCGTAGGAATTGAAGAAAGACGAGTAGCACCTCCTCATCTTACTGCTGCCGATTTGTGCTACCACTCTGCTCTTCAGATATTAGATACATTGCAATGGGATAAAAATTCAATAGACGCTTTAATTTTTGTTACCCAGTCACCTGATTATTTTATACCTGCTTCATCTATTATTCTACAACATCGTTTAGGACTTTCAAAAAATATCATTGCCTTTGATATCAACCTTGGTTGTAGTGGTTATGTATATGGCTTGTACGTGCTTGGGAATTTACTGCAATCAGGGCAAATCAAGCGCGGTATCCTTTTAGCCGGTGATAAATCTACTCTTTCCACTTGCTATAAAGACAAGAGTACTTACCCCTTATTTGGCGATGCAGGAAGTGCCACTGCCATGGAATACAACCCCAACACATCACCCATTTATTTTCACTTACAAACCGATGGCAGTGGTGAAGATGCTATTAAAATTCCTCATGGCGGCAGTCGTTATCATATTCAACCCGATACTTTTGATGAAGTAGAAGTGGAACCCGGTATCATCCGTAGTAAAAGACATTTACAACTATTGGGTGCAGATATTTTCAATTTTGCCCTACGCGAAGTACCTCCCAATGCCGAAAAACTTTTTGATTTTTCAGGAATTTCAAAA
>JAOABO010000118.1 GCA_026418315.1 Bacteroidia bacterium | reverse complement strand
ACGATATACTTGGCGCAGCAAGGGCTACTTGTCAAAAAGAAAAAGGAATAGTAGGGATATTAGGTACAGGTAGCAATGCCTGCGTTTACAACGGATTAACCATCACACAAACGGCTCCTTCTTATGGCTATTTATTTGGCGATTATGGAAGCGGCGCTAATATTGGTAAGATGTTCGTTCAGTGTTATTGTGATAATACACTTCCAAAAGAACTAAAAACAGAATTTGAGAAAGAAGGCTACAATGCAGATAAAATTTTGGAAGGCATATATAAAAATCCAATGCCATCCAGATTTTTGGCATCTATATTCCCATTTGTATTAAAGCATAAACAGCATCCTTTTGTAACAGATATAATCAAAACTTCTTTAAAGAAATATATAGAAATACAAGTATTACCTATAGTTACAGAAGTGTATCCTATGTATTTGGTAGGAAGTGTGGCTGTGGCTTTACAAAATGAAATTAAAACAATAGCACAACAATTTCATTTAGAGGTCAGGAAAATTGCAAAAAACCCCATTCATGGTTTAATTGAATACCACCAAAAGCATTGAAATAGATTATCAATGTATTTTTTCTCCTTTTACTAACTTTTTAATGTTTTCGTACAAAACATCTTCATCGCCTTCTACATAAGAATT
This sequence comes from Bacteroidia bacterium, assembly GCA_026418315.1. GTDB lineage: Bacteria > Bacteroidota > Bacteroidia > B-17B0 > Aurantibacillaceae > BPGX01. The sequence goes on along the minus strand of JAOABO010000118.1, from coordinate 4,565 downwards.
GTGCGACCAAACAATATTTCCATTTCCGTCTAATAAAAATGTATGGGGCACATTGATAATATTTAAAGCTCTCTTTAAATCCTGGTTTTCATCTAAATACACTTCAAAAGGCCAATTTTTTGCTTTTACATCAGTAACTACTTTAGCAGAACTTCTTGAATCATCAATAGAAACAGCAATAATTTTCACACCCGTTTCTTTTTTCCATTCATCATAATTTTCTGACATAGCATCCAGTTCTTTTTTACATGGCTTACACCATGTTGCCCAAAAACTAATTACTACCGGCTTACCATTATTCTGAATAATATCCAAAGTATTCACTTTTTCTCCATTCATCTTTTTTACAGTAACAGAAGGCATTTTATCATTTCTAACTATAAATGTCATTGAAGCCATCATGCCAATTAAAAACCACTTCATAAAAATCTTTTTTGCAAAGATAATTATTTATTTATAGATTAAATCATCCTCTTTTTATCGTAAAAATTTTCGCACATTTGAAGCAAATTTCATGTATGAATTTCAAACGCACTTTGGTTACGGCTGCTTTACCCTACGCCAATGGTCCATTACATATTGGGCATATAGCCGGCTGTTATTTGCCTGCCGATATTTATGTACGGTACTTAAGAAATAAAAACGAAGATGTCATTTTTATTTGCGGAAGCGATGAACACGGCGTACCTATTACCATCCGTGCTCAAAAAGAAAATATAACACCACAAGAAGTAGTAGATAAATATCATGAAATCCTTCAATCTTCCTTTAAAGGACTTGGGATTTCATTTGACATTTATTCCCGAACTACTCGTCCTGTACATTATCAAACTGCTCAAGATTTTTTCAGAAAATTATATGAAAAAAAAGTATTTATAGAAAAGGAAACCGAACAGTTTTATGACCCTGAAGCACAACAATTTTTGGCTGACCGCTATATCATAGGTACTTGTCCCAAATGCGGCTATGATAAGGCATACGGCGACCAATGCGAAAAATGTGGTTCTACATTAAGTCCCGAAGAACTCATCAATCCCAAATCTGCACTTACCAATGCAACACCTGTTAAAAGAAAAACCAAAAACTGGTATTTACCATTAGATAAATTACAATCCAAAATAGCCGCTTATATTGAACAACACAAGCACTGGAAGCCCAATGTATATGGGCAGTGTAAAAGTTGGCTGGAAAGCACAGGTGGCTTACAACCCCGTGCTATGACACGCGATTTGAACTGGGGTGTTCCTGTTCCTGCAGAAATACCCGACTCAAATGGCAAGGTCTTGTATGTTTGGTTTGATGCGCCCATCGGATATATTTCTGCTACCAAAGAATTATTGCCTGATAAGTGGGAAACATACTGGAAAAGTAAAGATACCAAATTAGTGCATTTTATTGGTAAAGATAATATTGTGTTTCATTGCATCATCTTTCCTGCCATGTTGATGGAACATGGTGAATATGTACTACCACACGATGTCCCTGCCAATGAATTTTTGAACTTAGAAGGCGATAAAATTTCTACCTCCCGAAACTGGGCAGTGTGGATAGATGAATATTTAAAAGAATTTCCGGGCAAAGAAGATGTGTTACGCTATGTACTCTGCGCCACAGCACCCGAAACCAAAGACAATGATTTTACATGGAAAGAATTTCAAACCCGCAATAACAGCGAACTGGCAGATATATTAGGTAACTTTATCAATAGAGTAGTGGTGCTTATCAATAAATTTTACGAAGGCAAAATTCCTCCGACCAATGATTTATCAAAACAAGATATACTGATTATCAATGCTATTGCCCAAGCACCAAAAAAGATTGGTAACAAAATAGAAGAATACAAATTCAGAGACGCATTGTTTGAATTCATGCAATTAGCAAGAGCAGGCAACAAATATTTAGCCGATAATGAACCATGGAAAAAAATTAAAACACATCCTGAACAGGTAGCCACGGTCTTAAACTTATCAGCACAAATTGCAGCCAACTTGGCCATACTTTCCGAACCATTTATGCCCACTATATCCAAAAAAATATTCCATGCTTTGAATCTTTCTCCACTCAAATGGAATGTAGCAGGGAATATTACCATACTGAATGATGGGCATTGTATTCAAAAAGAGCCCCTGATACTGTTTGAAAAAATAGAAGATGCGGTTATTCAAAAACAAACTGAAAAATTAAATCAAAATAAAAAACAACAGATAATCAGTGTTACAAATGTCAAGCCACTGAAAGATGAAATAACATTTGAAGAATTTGAAAAATGTGATATCCGAATAGGAACCGTACTTAGTGCAGAAAAAGTGCCCAATACCGACAAATTGATGAAATTAGAAGTAGATTTAGGATTTGAAAAACGTACTATTGTAAGTGGAGTAGCCCATTGTATTGCTCCGGAAGAAATGCTTCACAAGCAAGTGATTGTATTAGCCAATCTCAAATCAAGAAAAATTAAAGGTATTGAAAGCAAAGGAATGATTTTATATGCAGAAGATAGCAATGGAAAACTGGTTCCAGTTTCTCCTGTGTCTGCCATACCTAATGGGTCTGTATTTAAATAATTCAAATTGCTATCGTAGATATACTATTACTGAAAATTTCATTGTGTTACATCATATCTCTTTAATGTTACGCCATAAGTAATAACAAATGATTTTATTTGTTTATGTAGCAGGTTAAAATATTAATTCATTTTTTTCCTGTAAATGCTTAACGAATTTCCTACTACAATAACATCAGAAAAAGCCATTGAAAGAGAAGCTATGATAGGCATTAATAATCCAAATGCTGCGATGGGGATAGCAATCACATTATAAAAGAATGCCCAAAAATAATTTTGCTTGATTTTTTGAATAGTTATTTTGCTAATATCCATTGCCATTTTCAATTTACCAAACACATCTTCATGTGAAATAATAATGTTGGCACTGTCCATGGCTATTGCAGATGAATGATTAAAAGACACCGAAACATTTGCTGCTGCCATAGCCGGAGCATCATTAATTCCGTCTCCTACCATGCATACTACACCTTTTTGTTTTAATTCATTTATAATGTTGAGTTTTTCTTCGGGTAGTTTTTCATAAAAAACATGGTCTGATGGAATTTCCAGTTCTTTAGCCAAATTTAAACACTTGTCTTTTTTGTCTCCACTCAAAATATAAACTTTTTTTCCCTTTTCTTTCAAAAATCGGATAATGCTGAACGAATCTTTTCTCAATTCATCTTTTAATTTGAATGCCGCTATCAATGTATCATTAGCAGTAAGGAATACATCAAATTCTTTTTTCATTTCTGTTGGATGAGTTAATATTCTGAAAGAACCTATTTTGTATATGGTATTTTTTTCATCTTGATATTCCTGAAATGAAAGTCCTAATCCTTTTTCTTCTTTGAAATTTATAATCAAAGCAGGTTGAATGTTTTTTTGAATACAATATTTACTCAAAGAATGTGCAACTGGATGTAAAGATCTTTTTTCAGCAGAGTAAACTAAAGAGAAAATTTTTTCATCAGAAAATTCATTACTAAAATTTTTATAGTGTTCTACTTCTAATTTTCCGGTAGTCAAGGTTCCTGTTTTATCAAATACAAAAATGCTGCTTTTATCCAGAAGTTCAAAAGCCGCAGATGATTTGAACAACACTCTGTGTCGTGCAGCTATTCCTAATGCTACCGCTACAGCCGTAGGGGCAGCTAATCCCATGGCACAAGGACAGGAAATAACAAGAACTGCAATAGACCTTAACATACTCTCTGCAGAATTTTTATGTACTAAATAATTAACAATAAAAGTTATGAATGCTATAATCAAAACAGATGGAACAAAAATAGATGAAATTTTATCTCCTATTTTTTGTAGTTCTGTTTTATCTCTTTGTGCTTTTTTTACTACCTCTACAATTTGTGCCAGAATGGTGTCGGATTTCTTTCTGATAACATACGCTTCTACATGGCCTTTAATTATTACAGAACCTGCAATCAGTTCATCATTTTCTTTTTTATAAACAGGGATACTTTCCCCTGTGATAATTGATTCGTTTACTTCTGCTTCTCCAATAATAACTTTACAATCTAAGGGGACCTGTTCCCCTTCTCTTATTAGTATAACATCGCCAATATAGGCATCTTCAATCCAAATGTTTTTATACTCTGCTTTTCCATCTTTCTCTATTTTTTTTACAACTGTTTTGACTTCATTGGATTGTTGAAGTTTTTTTATTTCCATGGTTGTTTTGCTGATACTATATTGCTCAATTAAATTACCAAGCATAACAAAGGTGATAATAGAAGACGATGTTTCAAAAAACAGATACTGATGTGAGTGGTTGATAAACCATCCTATAATACTGTATAAGTATGCAGCAAGGGCCCCGGTTAATATTAACACATCCATGTTTGGACTTTTATGAATAATAGATTGTACAGCACCTTTCCCAAAATGATAAATACCTACCAACAAAACCGGTGTTGAAAAAAACAATTGTACTTCAAAACGATGTAGTAGGGGGATATCAATTAACATAGAAATAAGTAAAGGCACAGTGAATACAACACTTATA
>JAOABO010000117.1 GCA_026418315.1 Bacteroidia bacterium | reverse complement strand
TGCTCGAGAGTTTTTTGCAATTACACATTTCAATACCCAGGTGCGGTAAGCAGCAGTCGATATATTATACCCGGCATGATGGTAATACAAGCGTTTTTTGATGTGATTGGTTTGTCCGATGAAGAACTTGTTAAACACAGGAAAATATAAGATAGAAACAAAAAACATGTCTGCAAAAATAAAAAATCCCGACCACTGTCGGGAAACTTTTTGTGATTCCGCCGGGACTCGAATGCTGACGCTTCTTAAAGAAGGTCAGCATCCTGACCAACATAACGAAGTTAGGTTGCGTCAGGACCCGGGAGTGTATTTATTGATAAATCTAATTAGTTTTTGTTTGTTGAGGTTTTTAAGTTTTTTTTCGAGGGTAAGGGCTTCTGCTCGAGAGTTTTTTGCAATTACACATTTCAATACCCAGGGGCGGTAAGCAGCAGTCGATTTATTATACCCGGCATTATGGTAATACAAGCGTTTTTTGATGTGATTGGTTTGTCCGATGTAAAACTTGCTAAACAAAGGGGAATATAAGACATAGACAAAAAACATGTCTGCAAAAATAAAAAAATCCCGACCACTGTCGGGAAACTTTTTGTGATTCCGCCGGGACTCGAACCCGGGACCCTTACATTAAAAGTGTAATGCTCTACCGACTGAGCTACGGAATCGTTTTATTTGGGGCTGCAATTATACATAAAACAATTTGTAATTTCCAAATAAAAAATCGTTTTTTTATTTTTGCTTGTTACCAAAATATTCACTTAATTTGTTGTGCAAAATAAATACATTATGAAGATGAAGATTTACCTTTTATTTGTTTTTTTAATAAGCATTAAAGTTTTGGTTTTTTCACAAGAGAATAAAGCTAAGATAGATATATTGGATAACCCTAAATTGATTTTAGCCAAACAAACCATGTATGGTGGAAAATATAAATCAGCAATAAAACAATTCAAAGAGTTGTATGATAAATCACCAGCCAATTCTGAACTTCCACATTATATTGGATATTGCTATTATGAAATAGGAGATATGACAAATGCGGCTACATACTTTAAGGAAGCAGAAAGCAATGGTGCTGCAATACCTGAAACTTATTTATACTTAGGATTAATATATCAAAAGCAGAGTAATTTTGAAAAAGCATTGGAAAAGTTCAATCAATATAAGTCAAAAGTTAACTCAAAAAAACAATTGGAAGAAAGTGATGTAGAAGTTTATATTGCACAATGCAATAATGCCATTCAAATGAAACAATCTCCTGTCCCCGTAAGTATTATCAACATGGGGCAAGATATTAACAGTGCTTATGATGATGCCACCCCTTGTATATCTGCTGATGGTAAAATATTGGTGTTTAATTCCCGCAGGCCCGAAGACCCCAATTCTCCAATGGATGTGGAGGGAGATGGAAAATATTTTCAGGATATTTATATTTCTACATTTGACACAGTGAATAAAAAGTGGACACCGGCACAACCTGTGCCAGGTAATGTAAATACCGATGCTCATGATGCTGTTACATCTATTTCTCCTGATGGAAAAATGATTTTCATATACAAGAATGACACCAAAGACAATCAGTCTTTAGGAGGAGATATTTTTGTTTCAAAAGTTATGAAAAATAAATGGAAAACACCCGAGCCCATTGGTAAGCCCATCAACTCAACATATTGGGAAGGCGGAGCATGTTTATCGCCCGATGGAAAAACCCTTTATTTTACAAGCGAAAGAAAAGGCGGGTTTGGTCATTCTGATATTTGGATGAGTACTAAAATCAACAACAAAGAATGGTCTAAACCTGTCAATTTGGGAAAAACCGTTAATACTCCTTACGATGAAGTAGGATTATTTATGGCACCCGATGGAAAAACCCTTTTCTTTGCCTCCAATGGCCCTGGTTCTATGGGGGGGTATGATATATTCAAAACAACTTATGAAAACGGACAATGGACTACCCCTGTAAATTTGGGCTATCCAATCAATACCGAGTTCAATGATGGTCCTATAAGTATAGATGCTTCCGGAAAAATTGCCTACATATCTAGCGACAGGCCGGGAGGAGTAGGAGAAAAAGATATTTATATGATTAATATTTCAGAATATCCTTTGATAGGAAACAAAAAGGAAAGATTGTCCAATGGATTAAGCATTCTGAAAGGTACGGTTAGAGATGGCTTTGAAGGGTTTGGTATAAGCGATGCTAAAATTGAAGTGTATGATGATAAAGATGTTTTAGTATATTCTACAACAACCAATGAAAACGGAGAATATTTTTTGACATTAGCAGGAGATAAAAGCTATACTATTAAAGCCAATGCAAAAGGGTTTCAGGGCATGTCCGAAAAAATATATTTGCCAACAGGCAAAGAAGATACATACATCTTAGTTAAAGATTTTTTACTCAAGAAATAAATTCACCACAAAACAACAATCATGTCGGCAGAAAAGAAAACAAAAGTATTAATTGTAGAAGATGAATCTATTGTAGCTAAAGACATTCAAAATATTTTATTAAAAAACAATTTTGAAATAACCGGTATAGCCAATAATGCAGATACCGCATTGAACTATATATCGCAAAACATCCCCGATGTTATATTGATGGATATCATGATAAAAGGCAACATGAATGGAATTGACCTTTCCCATAAAATTAAAGAAGAATATGATATACCCATTATTTTCTTAACAGCATATTCTGATATTTCTACATTAGATAAAGCCAAGCTTGTAGAACCATACGCGTACATTAATAAGCCCTTTAAAAATTCTGATATAATATCAGCAATAGAAATTTCTTTATTCAGGCATAAGAAAGATCTGGAGCGAAAAAAAGAAAAAGAAATATTGTATTCTATTGTTGAAAAACAAGGACGGGAAGCATCCAGCAATGTGATATTTGTAAAGTCCGGCGGTAAAATGGTGAGAATAAAATTTGATGAAATTTTTATTGTAGAAGCATTGAAAGATTATGTTACATTCCATACCACACACGGAAGGTACATTGTCCATGCCACTATGAAGTTTATTGAAGAAAAGTTAGGACAAAAAGATTTTTTAAGAGTTCATCGTTCTTTTATTGTTAGAACAGATAAAATACAAGGTGTTGAAAATCAAGAACTTATACTAGAAAATTTTCCTAAAACCATTCCCATTGGAGGTAATTACAAAGATTTGGTGTATCAAAAATTAAATTTATTGTAATTTTTTTGATTCTGGTTAAGCAATTATGGATTTTCAATATGATGTTATTGTAGTAGGTGCAGGGCATGCAGGGTGTGAAGCTGCCGCTGCCGCCGCCAATATGGGTTCAAAAGTTCTTTTAATCACAATGAACATGCAAACCATTGCCCAAATGAGCTGTAATCCGGCAATGGGCGGTATTGCCAAAGGTCAAATAGTAAGAGAAATTGATGCATTAGGCGGATATTCAGGTATAGTAACGGACTTATCTGCTATTCAGTTTAGAATGCTAAACAGAAGCAAAGGCCCTGCTATGTGGAGCCCGCGTGCTCAGAATGACAGAATGTTGTTTGCAGCTAAGTGGAGAGAAATGTTAGAACAAACACCTAATGTTGACTTTTGGCAGGATATGGTAAAAGAAATTATTGTAAAAGATAAGCGAGTACAGGGAGTAATAACAGGTATGGGAATAAAATTTTTTTCCAAAGCAGTTATTCTAACCAATGGTACTTTCTTGAACGGGGTTATTCACATTGGTGAAAAACAATTTGGAGGAGGAAGAACCGGAGAACCAGCGGCCAAGGGAATAACAGAACAACTCATTTCTCTTGGATTTGAAAGTGGCAGAATGAAAACAGGCACACCACCCCGTATAGATGGCAGAACCATTAACTACTCTGTATTAGAAAAACAAGATGGCGACCCTCCTGAATTTAAGTTTTCTTTTTCGGACCAAACCCGCCCATTAGAAAAACAACTTCCGTGTTATATTACTTATACCAACAAGCAAGTACATGAAATATTAGAAAGCGGCTTTGATAAATCTCCGATGTTTACTGGCAGAATACAAGGATTAGGGCCAAGATATTGTCCTAGTATTGAAGATAAAATAGTTCGTTTTTCAGAGAGAGAACGTCATCAATTATTCATAGAACCAGAAGGTTGGAATACAGTTGAAGTTTATTTGAACGGATTTTCTACCTCTTTACCCGAAGATGTTCAATACAAAGCATTAAGAAAAATACCAGGATTAGAAAACGCCAAAATGTTTAGACCCGGTTATGCTATTGAGTATGATTATTTTCCGCCTACACAATTACACCCAACATTAGAAACCCGCCTTATTGAAAACCTATATTTTGCAGGTCAAATCAATGGCACTACCGGGTATGAAGAGGCAGCTGCACAAGGCATTATGGCGGGCATCAACGCACACCTAAAAATAAACGAAAAAGATCCTTTTGTACTAAAAAGACATGAGGCCTATATAGGTGTATTAATAGACGATTTGGTTTATAAAGGCACTGATGAACCATACAGAATGTTTACCTCAAGAGCAGAATACCGATTGCTTTTAAGGCAAGATAATGCCGATATAAGATTAACACCACTTTCGTATCAGCTTGGTTTGGCATCTAAAGAGCGATACGATAAAGTAACAAAAAAAATTAAAGAAACAGAGGAAATCATTAACTATTTAAAAAACAATTCGACAGACCCGCAAATTATTAATGCCTATCTTTCTGAAATCAACTCCTCCCCGATTTCTCAAAAAATCCGATATGAAAACATTCTTTCGCGTCCGGGAGTTACATTAAAGGATATGTGTAAATACGACCATGGCTTAAAAACATTTTTAGATAATAAAGATAAAGAATCTGTTTTTCAGGCAGAAATACTAATTAAATACAATGATTATATTGTAAGAGAAAAAGATCAGGTAGAAAGATTGAATAAACTGAAAAATATTCGTATCAATCCTGATTTTGATTATGAAAGAATAAGTTCTTTAAGTAATGAAAGCAGACAAAAGCTGAAAAAGTTTAAGCCACAAACTTTAGAAGAAGCATCTAAAATATCAGGAATTTCTCCTGCTGATGTTAATATTTTACTTATGCACATTATTAAATAATTTTTATGGAGTTTAATTGCCCTGTTTGTGACTCAAAAGAGTATAATAGTGAAATGGTTTGTATAGATTATTCTGTTTCAAAAGAAAGTTTTGACATTGTATCTTGTAAAGTTTGTGGTCTTTGGCAGACCTACCCT
>JAOABO010000116.1 GCA_026418315.1 Bacteroidia bacterium | reverse complement strand
GCGCTAAATTTTCCACTACCGTTTGATAATGAAAAAATATACAAAGAACTGTGTGTAAAAACCCTACACGGTCAAACAAAAGATGCCTTGTCTAAAATGCAAAAGGGCAACTGGAAATATGACATAATAGAAGCCGGATACAAATATAACATGACAGACATACAGGCAAGCATTGGTTTAGTGGAATTAGCAAGATACGATAACGATACTTTGATTAAAAGAAAGAAAATTTTTGACGCCTATTCATCTTACTTTCAAGACAACACTGTGTTTCAAATACCTGTTTACAGAACATTGGAAAAAACATCGTCTTATCATGTTTATCCTTTAAGAATCAAGGGCATTAATGAACAGCAGAGAGATGCTATTATACAGGAAATTTTTAATAACGATGTATCTGTCAATGTGCATTTTATACCACTCCCACTGATGAGTTATTATCAATCTTTGGGCTATGATATTAAAAATTATCCGGTAGCGTACGATAATTATGCCCGTGAAATTTCCTTACCTGTTTATTATGACCTGAATGATGAGCAAATACAAACAGTAATGACTGTGGTAAAATCGGCAGTTAAAAAATTTTTGACAAGATGATAAAAAGATGTTTTGATATTCTGTTTTCTTTGCTTGTACTGATACTTCTACTTCCTGTTATTGTTTTGATATCTATTGCTATTATTTTAGATGATGGTTGGCCGGTATTTTATTTACAAGAAAGAATCGGAAAAAACTTTCGCCCTTTCAAATTAATTAAATTCAGAACCATGTATAAAAACGCAGAAAAGAAAGGACTTTTGACTGTTGGCTCCAATGATAACAGAATTACCACAACCGGATATTATTTAAGAAAATACAAGTTAGATGAGTTGCCACAGTTTATTAATGTATTATTGGGAGAAATGAGTATTGTAGGCCCACGACCAGAAGTAAAAAAATATGTGGACTTATATAATGATGAACAAAAAAAAATTTTATGTGTAAAGCCAGGCATCACAGACGAAGCATCGTTAAGATACATTGACGAAAGCGATTTGCTGGCTCAATCAGAAAATCCTGAAAAAACATACATTGAAAAAATTATGCCCGAAAAATTAAACCTTAACCTGCAATATTTTGAAAAACAAAGTTTATTTTATGACCTGCAAATTATCTTCAGAACATTTGTCAAAATGTTTTTCAGGCAATAATTAAAACAAGTATTTCGTTTAATAAATTTGATTGATAAACATGAAAAAAACCTTCCAGCTAAAATCCCAACTATTGGTTGTTGTTCAAGCTATTTTCACTCTTGTTTTATTGGTTCAAACCACATCTTGTAAAAAAGACAAAATCATCACATCCTCTTCAGTGAAACTTAAATTCAGTTCGGATACTATTTTGTTTGACACTGTTTTTACTATGGCAGGTTCGGCTACTAAACATTTTAGAATAATTAATCCTTACAAACAAAAAATTAAACTCTCAAAAATATATCTTCAAACAGGCAATGCCTCGTCTTATATTTTGAATGTAGATGGAACGATAGGAAAAAATTTTTCTGATATAGAAATAGACGCAGAAGATAGTTTATACATTTTTGTACAAGTGAATGTCAATCCCTTATCTTCCAACAGTCCTTTAATTATTCAGGACGCCATTGTGTGTGAAGTAAACGGCAACACTCAAAAAGTATATTTAGAAGCATGGGGGCAAAACGCATACTACCACAAACCTACTAACGCTATTTATTTTTCTAACGGATATTATTTGCCTTACTCTACTATTTCTTCTGTAAATAATGCCACTGTAACATGGACCAATGATAAACCACATGTTATATATGGTTGGCTGGTGGTGGATTCATCTCAAACATTGATTATGCAGCCGGGAACAAAGGTGTATTTTTATCAAAATGCTGGCTTGTGGGTATATCGTTATGGAACATTGAAAGTACAAGGTGCTTATGGAAACGAAGTGGTTTTTCAGGGTTTCAGAAGAGAGGCCGATTTTATAGATTTGCCGGGACAATGGGATAGAATATGGATCAATGAAGGCAGTAAAGAAAATGAAATCAATTATGCCATCATCAAGAATGGCTTTATTGGTGTGCAAGCCGAAGTAATCAACTCTGTGTACAATGCAGACCCCAGAAGATTGAAAATTACCAATACCAGAATTTTTAATATGAAAAAATGGGGCATGTACAGTTTGGGTTACAACATTTATGCGGGTAATAATATTATTGCCAATTGTGCCGAGTATGCACTAGTGTTGGCATTAGGAGGAAATTACAATTTTATTCATAACACTTTTGCAAATTACTGGACACAATCTGCACGAAGCAAAGAATGTGTGTATATCAATAATTATGCAGGAAGTACTGTTTTTCCACTTGATACTTGTTATTTTGGAAATTGTATTATTCATGGTAATCTTACCAATGAATTAAATTTAGATTTAAATACCACTAATATGACTTATCCTCCCAACCACACGTTCAATTATTGTATGATAAAAACTACTTTGAATACTTCTAATTCACATTTTACTAATTGTTTGATTAATCAAAGTCCTATGTTTGTTAACCCCTCTTCCTATAATTTTGAACCCGGTACGGGCTCTGCTGTCATCAATGCGGGCAATAATGCAGATGCAGCTAAATTTCCATTGGATATTAATAACAAAAGTCGCTTTTCAGATATTGGGCCCGATTTAGGTGCTATAGAAAAATAACTATTATGACAAGAAAAACTATTTGGGCAACATTCATTCTTTTTATGTTATTTCAAACAATATACCCACAAGGCAAAAAAAGAGCATTTCATCAGCACGAAATAGGTCTTTTTGTAGGTGGCTCTTACTATTTAGGAGATTTGAATCCGCGAAAACACTTTTATATGACACGGCCTGCCTTTGGGGCGTTTTATAGATATGCATGGGATTACCGCGGTGCCTGGCGTATAGGTTTTAATTGGGGACAAATTGAAGGCGACGATTCTCAAAGCGACAGCAAAGATCAAATTGAGAGAAATTTAAACTTTAAATCCAATATACAAGAATTTTACTCAATTGCTGAATTTAATTTTTATGATTACAGAATTGGAAATGACAAACATTTTTTTACTCTGTTTGTATTTGGTGGTGTTTCTTTATTTCACTTTAATCCATTAGGAAATTTAGGCGGTAACAGTTGGATTGATTTAAGACCTCTTCGTACAGAAGGACAATCTAAGCCCTACAAACTTTGGCAAATATCCATTCCTTTCGGCATTGGTATTAAAATCAATGTGGCAAAAAACATAGGCCTTGGAATAGAGTGGGGACCCAGAAAAACTTTTACAGATTACTTAGATGATGTGAGTGGTAAATATCCTGACTTAAAAAGTAATCCTCCCAATGGTCAAATGGGAATGCTAATGAGCAATCGCACTAAATATCCATGGTGGTTTATATCAGGTTACTCAAGAGGAAATCCTTATACCAAAGATTGGTATTTCTTTACAGGGCTTACCATTAACATTAAAATAGTATCTAAACAACCATGCTACGCTACAGGTATGTAATAGGGGGATGGTTGTATTTAATGTTGTGTGCCTGCAACACAAAGGAATCCAAAATTCCAAACACACCCACCACCGGCTCTATTCATATAATGGCTGATAATACATTTCACTATATTGTACCTCCTCAAATGGATTTGTTTACTTCTATTTACAAAAACACAACCGTTAAGTGGAAATTCAACCCCGAGCAAGTGTGTATTCAATCTTTACTGGAAGATAGTTGTAAACTAATTCTTGTGAGCAGAAAACTTTCAGAAAAAGAAACAAGAGTATTTGAACAAAACAATTTAATCATCCATCAAACGCCTCTTGCCAAATCGGCTATTGTTCTGCTTGGAAAACCATTTAAAGAAAAAGGCATCACCGTGGAACAATTTAAGCAAATTCTTTCAGGACAAGGTCCATACAAGATTGTTTTTTTTGGCAAAATGAACGGTGCCGTACTGTATTGCAAAGACAGCTTACTAAATGGAAAATCTTTTGGAAAAAATTGTTTTGAAACAGAAGACACTTCTGCTTTCAGAAATTATGTAATGAATAACAGCAATATGATTGGGGTTATAGATTATGCCCGCATTTGTGATGATGATGACAAATGGACCAAATTACTGAAATACCCCGAACAAGATACTATGGTCATTCCTGTTAGAAAAAAAACCGATATACCAGCATATTATCCCGACCAAAGCAATATAGCCACTTCGGATTATCCTCTTACACGAGTTATTTATTGCATAAGAAGAGGAGAGAATTTCTCTTTAAGCGCAGGATTAGAAGCGTTTTTAGCAGGCGACAAGGGGCAAGTATTGTTCAAAAAAATGGGATTAGTACCCATTATTGACAGGGAAAGAAAAATTGAAATAAAACCCTATTAGATGGTTGTTGTGTATCTGAATGAATATAAGAAGCACAATGAACATGGCTATAAAAAATAATGGTCAGAAATAGAAGTACTATTTATTAAATAATAGGCGATGGAATTAATAGAATTTTTTATTGCTTAATCCTTGAAACTGTTTCTTGTCTGATTAGTTTGCTTTTAGTCAAAATTTTTGTTTTCATTAATATACATTTATGATAGGAGAAAAGTTTTTAAGAGTGGCAAAAATTAATACATTACAAAGCATTGTTACAAGTTGTTTCACTTAAATAATTGTCGTTTCGGTACTATCAACTATAGTAGGCGGGGCACTTATTCATCATATATATATATTACTTTTTCTTAAATACCAAAGTCATAGGAACGCCTGTAAAATTATATTTTTCTCGTAATTTATTTTCCAAAAATCTCTTGTATGAATCTGGAATGTACTGGGGCAAGTTGCAAAAAAACAAAAATACTGGCGCGCTTTCAACTTGTGTTACATATTTTATTTTTATAAACTTCCCTTTTACAGAAGGCGGTGGTGTAACGTTCATAATTTCCTGTAAAAACTCATTCAGTTCATGGGTTGGTATATGAACTTTTTTTCTATGGTATACTTCTATTGATTTTTCTAACGCTTTAATCAATCTTGTTTTTTCAAGAGCTGATATGAATACTATTGGTACATCTCTGAAAGGAGCAGTTCTGTTTTTTATTTCTTCTTCATAATCTTTAGTGATGTTAGAATATTTGTCTTTAATTAAATCCCATTTGTTCACGGCTATTACCACTCCCTTTTTATTTTCTATAATGTTTTGAAATATATACAAATCTTGTGCTTCTATACCTTGTGTAGCAT
>JAOABO010000115.1 GCA_026418315.1 Bacteroidia bacterium | reverse complement strand
ACCTTGTACTGAATACATTGTTAAAAACTCAGTAGAAGATACAGAAATTTCATATTGGATTACGAATAAAGAAGATTTTAATTTTTTTATTCCTCTGCTTCAAATATGGAACAGAAAAGATAAGCAAAGTGTGTATTTTAATCAGATTAAAAATATTAAACCCGGTGTTATGCCCTTACTTTCCATTGAAAAACAAATAAGTACTGGTAAAATAATTTCTAAACTGGAAGCAACTAAAATTGCTTCAGAGAAAATGAAAGACAATCTCTTTACAATACCATCAGAATATAAAAAATTTGAAGAATAACATGAGTGTAATAAAAAAAATATTATACAGTTGGATGATTCTGTTTGTTTTCACTTTTAATGCTGCCGCTCAGTGTGCGATGTGTAAAGCCGCTGCAGAAAGTGATTTACAAAATAATCCTAACTCTGTGGCAAAAGGAATAAATAGTGGTATTCTGTTTTTGATGGTCATTCCCTACATTTTGATCTTTCTTTTTTTTAGAAAAGAGATAATTAGTTTTTTCAAAGAAAAAATCAAAAAATGATCTGAAAAAAATATCATCAATGTATTGAGCAAAGGTGTGAATCTTCTTTAACTCTAAACATCAGCTCTTTCCATTGCTTTTATAATGTTTTTCAAAAAAGGACTTATATTGAATATGTGAATGAGTGGTGTACAATTGTTTGTAGTTTTTATCTGAAATAATATAAAACTCCATTTGATCTTTGGGATAATTATTAAATGTTTCTTCATCATTCATAATTAAATTAAAGTATTGCCTGGCTTTATCTGCATTACCAAAGGACTTGACAAGTATGATTTGTTTTTTTTCTGCATATAAGTTGGATGTAATTGAAAATTGTTCGTTGGAGTAGTATTTTTGATTGAACTCGTCTATAGTGTTTTTAATATTATTGATCATTTTAGGTTCATCGGGTGTAATAATAATAAAATAGTGAAGTGCAGTGGCATCATAAGTGAATGTAGTATCTTTTTTTTCAACCGAGGTTTCTGTTTCTGAAGAAGTATTCTTTTGATTTCTGTACCTATTAATGGCCATTAAAATTTCATTGGCTCTGTCTTTCAAATCTGACTTTGGATAGATCGCTATGTATTTTTTCATGTTGAGTTCTAATGTGTCTAATCCTTTCAATTTACCTCCGCAGGCATATTGAAAGAATTCTACTTTTTGAAGCATTTTATCTCCTACGCCTGTATTGATTAATTCTTGTGATAATTGATAACACTCTGAATAATTTCCATTTGTATAAGCGTTGTATAATTGTTCATATTTTTGTTCAAAGGCATTTACCTGATTTTGTTTAGCAATCGCATAATTGGGGTTTTTGATAATTTGAGCATACTCACTTTGAGGATATTGTGAAAGTATTTTTTCTTTGTATTCATTGGATTTACTTATGTTACCTATCTTTTGGTACAGCAGATACAATTGATAGTATGATGAAAGTTTGTATTTGTTATCAGGGTATTTTTGATTTAACTCTTCAAATGTTCTGATGGACTTTGCATAATCATTCAAATCTTCTTTGTAAGTGAGGGCCATTAAGTAATAATAATCTATTATTTTGTTGATGTAGGCATTGTATGTAGAATCAGTGGTAGGTAATTTTTGCAAGTAATATTCTCGGGTAGTTTTGGGGTCTATATTGTTATTGTTGTTATTGGAAGGAGAATTGTTTGTGTTGTTTTTTGTGTTAGCATTGTTATTTTGCGAGGTGTTGTTTTTATTTTGTTCTTCGGGGGCTTCAAGAGTTTTGTTTTTGACACTTCGTCTCCAATTATCCTCTAAAGGCCTGTTGCCCCACTTTTTAATAAAATCCTGAATTCCGTAATTAACTGCGGTTTTGTTGTAAAAATAAAAAGAATTGGACTGAGCTGCAAAAGGATTATTATTAGGGTCATTAAGATTAGATGGACCTGGCGGAGTGGATTTTCCTTTTTCTTCTTGTTCTTTTTTCTTTTTTTCTTTTTCAGCCATATATTGTTTAATTTGCCTGTCAATCAACCGATCAATTTCGTCTTTATTTATTTTAGACAGTTGTATTAAACTATCTAATTCGTGAATACCCTGAATGTAAGTAATTAAAGTTTGTAGTACTTCTTTTCGTGCTACAATTTTATCATAATTTTTATGGCTTTTGGGTAAGGTGGTTACTGCGCTATCATAATATTTCCCGGACTCAACATATTGTCCTTCTTCAAAAAATAAATCACCTAATTTTAAGTAAGAATAAGATTTTTGTTTGGGATTAGAAGAACTGGTTCTTACCGATAACATATAATTTTTCTTTGCTTGTTCGGTATGTTTTTGTTTTTCTTCTATTTGTCCTAATGTATAATAAATAACATCAGAATATTCTTTGTTTTTGGTTTCATTAAGCATTTGAAGCAATTCTTTTTTTCTTTTTTCCATTTCAGAAGGATTAGATTCGTCATAAAGTAAAGAGGATTTCATTTTAGCAAAAAATATCAGGTCATAATCCGGTTTTAGTTTGAGGACTTTTTTGTAATATTCTTTTGCTTTTTTTAATTCTCCTAACTGTTCGCTAATTTGAGCAGCTATAAATGATGCACGGGCTTTTTGTCTTTTTCTTTCTGCATTAAAATAATATTTCTGTTTAACGAATTTATCAAGATTTTTCAGCGCTTCTTTGTAATTACCTCTTTTAATAGAATAATCGGCAAAAAGCAGATAAAGTTCATGCTGAACATATTTAGGTAAATTTTTTTCATTATTTAAATTGTCTAAAATGACTTCGCTTTCAGAAACAGCTCCTATTTCATTGTAACTTTTTACAAGCCATACATAAGCATAATATTTGTCTTTTGACTTTACGTAAGTATTAGTAACATAATCTAATGCTTCAATTCCGCTGAAAAACTCTCTTTTGTAAAATTTTGCTATCCCAATATTTATCCAACAGTTATCAATCCACTTGTTAGCTCCATGTTTAGTGGTTTCAGCACTACTTCCTTTTTCTTTAATTGCATGTCTTTGAATCATTAATGATGCCTTTTTAATGGCACGGTCAAATTCAGGATAGGTTTTTTTGGCTTCTTCATCATTTTCAGGAATGATATAAACAGGAAGAATTTCATCAAAATTATCTTTGTGTGCAGTGCGAATTTTATACTCCCCTTCTTTAATGCTTTCAGTAGAATTAAAATACCCATTGAAACGAGTATTCATATTGTGCCAAAAACGATGTACCACAGTATTTTTTTTGGTACTGCAGGCCGTTATCCAAAACACCACCCAAAGCGTATGTAAAGTTAATCTTTTCAAAGTAAAATTAAAACGAAAAAATTATTCTAAAATTATATAACAGGCAAAGATACGAGATTATTTTATCATCTAAATAATGCCTCCTGTTGTGATTTCCTATTATATTTATATGATAAAAAAATGAGTTTGTATTTTTGTGCTGTATATGATTAAACCATTATACCTTGCGGGTGAATTTGTTCTAACTTCTGAATATACAGAAATTGTTAATCCTTTTGACAATAGTTTAATTGCAAAAGTTTCTTTGGCCAATGAAGATGTATTAGAATCTGCCATACATCTTGCTTATGAATCTTTTGCCGAAACCAAAAAGTTAAGCTCTTACAAAAAATACCAGATATTAATACAAATAGCGCAAAGTATTGAAAAAGAAAAAAAATCCTTTGCTCACTTAATAGTTCAGGAAGCAGCCAAACCATATAAATATGCTATTGCAGAAGTCAATCGTGCAATACAGACATTTATAACAGCCGCCGAAGAGAGCAAAAGGGGGGCTTACGAATATTTTGATTTGGACATTACCCCTGATGAAATGCCAAGAGAAGCGTATGTAAAACGTTTTCCTGTTGGGACCATCCTTGCGATTACTCCATTTAATTTTCCGTTAAACTTGGTGGCACATAAAGTAGCTCCCGCTATAGCCGCCGGATGTCCCTTTATATTGAAACCTGCTTCCTCTACTCCTTTAACTGCTCTTAAACTTGCAGAAATTATTCATCAAACTGATTTTCCAAAAAGTGCTTGCTCGGTTTTACCATGCAAAAGTTCTTTGATTGAAAAATATCTCAATCATACTTTGATAAAAAAAATATCTTTTACCGGTTCGCCGGAAGTTGGTTGGAAAATCAAAAGCATAGCACCAAAGAAAAAAATCACATTAGAATTAGGCGGCAATGCAGCCAACATTATTACCGATACTGCAAATGTTACTTCCATTATCAATCATTGTGTAACAGCCGCATTTGCATATAGCGGTCAGATATGCATACACGCTCAAAGATTTTTTGTGCATCCGAAATTATTTGATGAGTTTCTAGAACTTTTCATCAAAAAAACAAAAACATTGAAATACGGCCATCCCGCAGATAAAAATACCGATATTTCTGTAATGATAGATGAAGAAAATGCTATAAGAACTGAAAAATGGGTCAATGAAGCACTTGAAAAAGGAGCTCAGCTGCTATGTGGTGGAAAAAGAAATGAAAATTATTTTGAACCAACCATATTTACAAACACGAACTCTCTTATGAAAGTATATTCTGAAGAAGTATTTGCTCCGATAGTATGCATTGAAAAATATGACGGAACCATTGAAGATGCTGTAAAAAAAGTGAATGATTCAAAATACGGACTGCAATGTGGTGTATTTACCAATAATATAAAAGAATTGTCATATTGCTTTGAAAACATAGAATGCGGAGGCATTATTCATAATGCGACATCTATTTTGCGATTAGATGCCATGCCTTATGGAGGAATGAAAGAAAGTGGCTTTGGAAGAGAAGGTGTAAAATACGCTATTTTAGAAATGACCGAGCCAAAATTATTATTAAAAGAAAAATAATTATGAAACTTTTTTACAGACAATATGGTGAAAATAAACCCCTTGTGATTTTACATGGTTTATTTGGACAAAGCGATAATTGGGCTACTTTGGCCAAAAAAATGGCTGATAGCGGAATTCAAGCTATTACGGTAGATCTGAGGAATCATGGGCAATCACCACATACCAATGAAATGGATTATGAAATGATGGCTCAAGATGTTTTTGAATTGATGCAAGAGCTTCATTTAGAGTCGCCAATTATTTTAGGGCACAGCATGGGAGGGAAAGTGGCGATGATGTTAGATAGATTGTATCCTGGTTTTTTAAGGCAAATCATCATAGCGGATATTTCGCCAAGACAATATCCGGCAGGACACACTCAAGTATTTGAAGCACTGAATGCCGTGAATTTTGATGTGGTAAAAACACGAAAAGATGTGGAGCTGATATTGAGAAAATTTTTAAATGATGAAGCTGTCATTCAATTTTTGCTTAAAAATGTGTATTGGGAAACACCCGAAAAATTGAATTGGAGGTTTAATTTAAAGTCCATTCAAAACCATTACGATAAAATACTAGCATCTATTCCTGACTATCAATCCAATAC
>JAOABO010000114.1 GCA_026418315.1 Bacteroidia bacterium | reverse complement strand
GATAAATTCTGTCAATACACCAAAGATAATTTTAAATACACAATCACCAACTTTAATGAAGTAGAAGTTTAATAATTTACTTCTAAAGAATAAAATAATTAAACTCGTTCATTCAATAGCAACCATTGTTTAATAAAGCAAACTAATTCAATCTCTTTTATTTCCAAATAATCTTAATAGATATAAAAACAAATTAATAAAATCTAAATACAAATTCAAAGCACCCATAATTCCAAGTTTTCTATACATAACACTACCATCACTTTCATAAGACAACAACTTAATTTTTTGAACATCATAAGCAGTTAATCCAGTAAAAATTATTACTCCAAAAATACTAATGATATAATCCATAGCAGAGCTTTTCATAAAAAAGTTAATAATAGATGCAATGATAATTCCTATTAACCCAAAAAATAAAATTTTACCCAATGAAGTTAAATCCGTTTTAGTAGTATATCCCGCAATGGACATAACGGCAAATAAAGCAGCAGCACTTAAAAACGCCTTGAATATACTTCCAATCTCATAAACATAAAATATAAACCCTAAACTAATTCCATTTACTAAAGCATACAATATAAAAATGGATGCCAATTGAACAAAACTTAATCTTTTAAATGCCAAACTCATAGTAAACACAAATCCCAACGGAGCCAGCATCACTATCCATCCCAAAAAATTTAATTTAGCACCCGATTCATTAACCGAAAATAAATATCTCATTACTTCAGGATTTAGTCCAAAGTACAAAGAACTGATAGTAGTTAGTAGTAATCCTACAAACATCCAGCTAAATACCTGTCTGAATAAAATATTGGTTGAAAGTACCCTGCTCTCTACTTCCTGAAAATTCAAATTTTCAATTTTAGTGCTTCTGTTTTCCATAATTTTTTTCTGCAATTATACATAAATTCTTGGCAACAATAATAGTTAATTATATCAAAAATGATACCGCCATTCTTACCATATCTGAGATATTATTTTTATACTTGCAGCAAAAATATTGATTATGAACAAAATAACAATAGCCCTCTTATCAGGTTTGTTAATTCACCAAACACACCATCTGCTCGCCCAAAAAAAAGCAAAAGAAAAAATTATCCCTCAAGAAAAAGTTCTTTTTAGTACCACTCCATTACCATCATTTAAAGTAAAAGGATATAATTTACAATTTAATCTTACCAACTCTAAAGATACTGTTTTGTATCTTGCTAAATACACATTTGACAAACAATATATAGTAGACACTTGTAAAAGAGTAAAACTTGGAAAAGCCACCTTTAAATCCGACAAAGAAATTGAAAAAGGGGTTTACTTCATTGTTAGTCAAGATAAAGTTAGATACTTTGACTTTTTTATCAATGAAAACAATAAATTCTCAATGAGTGGTGATATCAAAGATATCCGAACATTCAAGGTAAATGGTTCAAAAGAAAATGAAAAATTTTTAGAATACATCAAATACATTGCTACAAAAAATGAAATGTTTGGTAAATTAAGAGACAAAGCACAGCAAATGCCCAAAAAAGATTCTGCAGAATTTATGGAAAGAGAAGTAAAACAACTGAACGAAGATGTAAAAAAATTTCAAAAAGAATTTTATACTACCAATAAAGGTTCCTTTCTTGCCGATGTTATCAATTTACAAATATCAAAAGAGCCCGATAATATACCCAAAGCATCTAATGGCCGGCCAGATAGCATTTTTGTTTATCATTACATTAAAAACCATTATTGGGATGGAGTAAATTTCAAAGACGACCGCTTACTCATCACACCCTTTTTTGGAGAAAAGTTTAAAAACTACTTTGAAAGAATGATTCCTCAAATGCCCGACTCTGCTATCACAGAATTAGATAAAATTCTATCACAATGCAATCCCCAATCCGATATGTTTAAGTTCTTGTTAGCATACCTTACACCCTATTACGAAGCACACAAAGTAATGGGATTTGATAAAGTATTTGTACACATCATTAATAAATATATTAAAACAGGTATGGCCAATGACCTTTACGATGAAAAAGTAAGAGAAAAAATCATTGAAAGAGGAAAAATACTGGAACCACTTCTAATTGGAAACCAAGCCCCCGAACTACTCATGATAGACACTACCGGTGGAAAAATAACCAGCAAAATGGGATTTGATACTGCTAAAACCAGCGAAAGTGTTACAAAACTCTATTATGACAATGTGCATAAAATAACCCCTTTACTTATTTCTCTTTATCAGGTAAAAGCAGATTACACTATTCTTGTTTTTTGGGATGTAGATTGCGGACACTGCCAAAAAGAAATGCCCGAATTAGTAAAAACATACAATGAACTCAAACAAAAATATAATGTAAAAGTATATGCAGTATACACTCACACAGAATATGATAAATGGAGAAAATTTATTATTGAGAAAAAACTAGATTTTATCAATGTATATGACCCCATACATATCAACAACATTCGTGAAAAATACGATATATTCTCTACTCCTGTCATTTACCTACTTGACAAAAATAAAATTATTCGTGCTAAAAAACTCTCTCACGAAGCGCTTCCTAAAATTATAGAACATCTTGAAAAAGAAAAGAATAACAAAAAATAAATTTTTGTATTTTTGTATTAAAAAAATCCTATAAAGATGCGTTACCATCTTATACTATTACTTGTGTTGGCTAAATCTATTTTCTTTGCCCAGGAAAAATACCAAAAATCCAATTCTGTATCCATGCCATTTACATTAGATGACAAAGAGCGACTCATACGAATGGAAATCACCTTACAAACATCTGTTAAACAAACCAATGACCGCTTTGACCAAATGCAAACACAAATCAATTCTATTCAAAATCAAATTAATTCCTTACAGAATCAAATCAATTCCCGACAAAATCAAATTAATTCTCTACAGAACTTTCTTTATCTCTTAGCTGGTATGATGATTACATCTGTCATCTCTATCGTGGGCTTTATTCTTTGGGACAGAAGAACATTCTTAAAACCTTTTCAACATAAAACAGAATCCATTGAAGAAGAATTTCTCAACCACAAAGAAGAACAGAAAAAATTATTAAATGCACTTCGTGAACTGGCTAAAACCAATAATGATATTAAAACCGTTCTCAAACAATTTCATTTATTGTAATATATGATTAAAAACAAAAAAGTTATTGTAGTTTTACCCGCTTACAACGCTGAACGCACATTAGAAAAAACATACAATGAAATCCCTTTTGATATTGTAGACGACGTTGTATTAGTAGATGACTGCAGTAAAGACAACACCATAGAAGTAGCAAAAAAAATAGGTATCAAACACATCATTCAGCACGACAGAAACAAGGGCTATGGCGGCAATCAAAAAACCTGCTATGACACTGCATTACAACTCGGCGCCGATATTGTAATCATGCTTCACCCCGACTATCAATATACACCCAAACTCATTCATAGTATGGCCTATCTCATAGCCAACGAAGTATATCCGGTAGTACTTGGCTCACGCATACTGGGAGGAGGGGCACTAAAAGGCGGTATGCCTTTATATAAATATATTTTTAATCGCTTCCTTACATTGTCTCAAAATCTTATTATCTGGCAAAAACTATCAGAATATCATACCGGCTACAGAGCATTTTCCAGAAAAGTATTGGAAACCATTAATTATCACGCCAATTCTGATGACTTTGTTTTTGATAACCAAATGCTATCACAAATTTTTTATGCCGGCTTTGAAATTGCCGAAATCACCTGCCCCACCAAATATTTTCCCGAAGCCAGTTCCATCAATTTCAAAAGAAGTTTAAAATACGGATTAGGTGTACTCAAAACTTCTTTTATTCACCGCTTAAATAAAATTGGACTCCTGCACTCCGAATTATATAAACCCAAAAAATAAAACCATGTCGGTTTACAGATTCAAAATTTATTGGGAAGAAGATAACGATGTAGAAAGAATAATACTTATCAAACCCAATCAAACTTTCTACGATTTTTATACCATTATTACAGAAAGCTTTGAGTTAAACAATAAAGAGGCCTCCTCCTCCTTCTTCACGTCCGATGATTACTGGGATAAACACATTGAAATTACTCTTAAAGAAGAAGATACACAACAAGGTGAAAAACTGATGCATAAAACAAGCATCTCTTCACTCATTGAACAACCAAAACAAAAATTCATATTTGTCTATGATGAACAACTTCAACTAACGTTTTACATAGAACTCATTAAAATAGAACCCGACGCAAATAGCCCAGATACATTTCCAAAAATCATTTCTGCAAAAAATAAAATACCTAAAAGAATACGAAAACCTCAAAAGGCAAACCTTCAGGCAAATACCAATACATCCAATACCTTACCCATGCTTTCAGATGATGAAATAGACCAGATGATATATGCCAATCTAATGAAAGGAAATGTTTCTGATAATGATATTCTAAACGACAATATGAATGACTTACTTAACACTATAAACCAACCCTCCGATCTTAAACCCCATGATGAATCTGATGAACCAGAAGAAATTTTTGATGAAGACAACGATGTTTTTGACGCAGACGAGTTTAATCAAAACGAATACTTTGAATCGGACGACAATGAAGAAAATTAAATTTTATGATTAAGTGGATATTTTGGATAATTATAATCTGGTGGCTACTGTCAAAAGTAAAATTTGTCTTCAATACTGAAAACGACACCATAAATAAAAGACCTGATAAAAACCCAAACCAATTTAAATCAACAAATAATCAAAATAAAAAACTAAAACAAGATGCCGGTGATTATGTAGATTACGAAGAAGTAAACTGATATATATGAATATAGAACACTTTTATTCACTAATAACAAATTCTGATGAACCACAAAATTATTCTGACCTGGAAAAAATTGCCTCTCAATACCCCTACTTTTCTATTCCTCAAATGCTTTATATTTCATATTTATACCAGTTAAAAGACAACAATTTTACTCAAACATTAAAAAAAAATTCCCATAACATTCCAAATAGAAAATATTTTTTTCAATTCTTAAAAAAATCTACTTCAACAAAACCTTCATTACACAAAAATTTTACCCCCACCGAAACTAACCCTCCACCCCATCACAGCACATCTACAACTCCGCCTAAGCAGAATATACCTACAGAACAATCTATAGATATTTCTCAAGACATTAATAAATCCTTATCAGAGAGTATTATTCAAGCAGAAATTATACAAATTAACCCCATTATTAAATCAAAAGCAGAAGAAATAACCGCCATTTCCAAAAATTCTGAACCCATTACTCCCACACAACAAGCAGATACAATACAAACAACAAAAGAAGATACCCAAGTAACAGATTCTTATGACCAACCACTTTCCACCTCATTATCTCGTGCATTAAAAGAATACACTCACATCCAAACAGCCAAAGAAAATACATCAACCGACTTATCCTTCAACAAAAAAGAAAAAATTAAACAACAACAAGAAATTATTGACAAAATTATTTCCAACCCTCCTAAAACAACAAAAACCAACCCAAAATTTTATACTGCCGAAAATAAAGCCAAAGAA
>JAOABO010000113.1 GCA_026418315.1 Bacteroidia bacterium | reverse complement strand
GTATAAGATATTAACCATCATAGGGGCAAGACCACAGATTATAAAAGCAGCCGCATTGAGTAGAACCATTCAAAAAGAATACTCGCAAATGCTACAGGAAATTATAGTGCATACAGGACAGCACTATGACAACAACATGAGCCAAATTTTTTTCGATGAATTGAACATACCAAAAGAAAACATCAATTTGAATGTAGGCAGTTCTTCTCACGGTAAGCAAACAGCTAATATGCTGGAAAAAATAGAAGAAGTATTGCAAGATAAAAAACCTGATGCCGTTGTTGTATATGGAGATACCAACTCTACTCTTGCAGGTGCTCTGGCTGCATCCAAATTGCTGATACCCGTATTCCATATAGAAGCAGGTCTACGTTCTTATAACAAAACCATGCCCGAAGAAATTAATCGTATCATGGCAGACCATGTTTCCACGCTTTTGTTTTGTCCAACACAACAGGCCATTAAAAATTTAGAAAAAGAAGGATTTAAGCCACATACTCATCAACCTCACATCAATTACCCCAAAGTTATTTTAAGCGGCGATGTCATGTATGACAACTCATTATACTTCTCAAAAATTGCAGAAAAAAAGTCCAACATTCTTCAAAAATTCAACCTACAAAATAGTAACTTTATTTTATGTACCATTCACAGAAACAACAATACCGATATCCCTGAAAAATTAAACTCCATTTTTAATGCTCTGATACACATTTCAAAAAGAATAAAAATCATACTGCCTTTACACCCACGAACCAAAAAAATGATGCAAACCCATCTTGCTTCATCCACATTGAACCAACTTCAATCCTCTGAAAATATAATAATAACAGAGCCCGTTTCTTTTTTAGACATGATATCACTTGAAAAACATTGCACTATGGTAATAACCGACAGCGGCGGCGTACAAAAAGAAGCTTATTTTTTCAAAAAACCCTGTATTGTCCTACGTGCAGAAACCGAATGGACAGAACTTTTGGATACAGGAACCACCTTTTTAGCCGACAGTGATTTTGAAAAAATCATTCACTCCTTTGAAACATTAAAAGACACCTCTGTTGAAAAATTTATTCCACATTATGGAAACGGAAACGCTGCAAAAAAAATAGCCGAAGAAATTACCTCATTTTTTAATCAATAAAAATATGAAATTTCATAAAGAAGGATTACCCAGCTTAATACTTGTAATAATCATAGATTCCATACTTATTGGGCTTGCTTATCAATTCAAGGAAAATGCTTTACTTAAATATTCTCTTATTGCCGTGGCATGTATTCTTTTCATACTCATTTTACAATTTTTTCGTAGCCCCATCAGACAGTGGAACAAAAACCATGCTTACATCATATCTCCCGCCGATGGAAAAATTGTAGTCATTGAAAAAACTTTTGAAAAAGAATTTTTAAATACAGAATGCTGGCAAATTAGTATTTTCATGTCACCCGTCAATGTTCATGTGAATAGATATCCTATTAGTGGTAAAGTGTTGTATTACAAATATCACCCCGGAAAAAAACTGGTGGCATGGCATCCTAAATCCAGTACAGAAAACGAAAGAACCACCATTGTTATAGAACATCCATCAGGAAAGAAAATTTTGGTGCGTCAAATAGCAGGTCTTTTAGCCAGAAGAATAGTATGCTATTCTAAAGAAAATGAAATAGTTCAACAAACTGATGAATTAGGATTTATTAAATTTGGATCAAGGGTAGATCTTTTTTTACCATTAGACAGTAAAATTAAAGTCAAATTAAATGATAAAGTAACCGGCGGCATTACTGAAATAGCACAAATATAATGATGTCTGATAAAAAAAACATACTGATTGTTGTAGGTACCAGACCCAATTTTATTAAGGTAACTCAATTTAAAAAACTTGCCAACACTTACCCACCATTCAATATCAAAATTGTACATACTTCCCAGCATTACAGTGACGAAATGAGCACCTTGTTTTTTCAGGAGTTTGACCTGCAACCCGACTTTTTTTTAGATATCCCAAGCAATCTTTCTCCTGTTTCACAGATGGCAGAAATCATGAAAAATCTTGAAAAACTTATTCAAACAAAATTTTTTCCACATCTGATAATCGTTGTAGGAGATGTCAATTCTACCTTGGCAGGTGCATTGGTTGCCAATAAAATGAATATACCCTTAGCACATATTGAGAGTGGATTAAGAAGCTTTGACCAAAGTATGCCCGAAGAATACAATAGAATCTTAACCGACAGAATGGCTCAATATTTTTTTGTTACAGAAAAAGATGCTATACTAAATCTAAAACAAGAAGGAATAAAAGACGAACAAATTTTTTATGTAGGAAACACAATGATAGATACACTGATAGCTTACCAAGATAAAATTGAATCATCCAACATATTAAATGAACTAAAATTAACACCTCATCAATACATTTTACTCACATTTCACCGCCCCAATAATGTAGATGACAAAAACGGGCTTCATCAAATTATTCATCTTATTGAATCACTAAATACTCAACTTTCACAGCAAATAAAAAATATTGTTTTTCCTATTCATCCCCGAACTGAAAACAATTTCAAAAAATTTAATCTGTGGGAAAAACTAAATGCTATTCCATCTCTTATGCTAACACCACCTCAATCTTATTTTCATTTTCAAAAGCTTATCAAATATGCATTTGCGGTGATAACCGACAGTGGTGGAGTTCAGGAAGAAACCACTTATCTTAAAATTCCTTGTATTACCATAAGACCAAGTACCGAAAGACCTGTTACACTTTGGGAAGGTACTAATATATTATTGCCATTTGATATATCAAAAATATGCGATTATCTTAATACACCTTCGCACTATCACACCAATTACCAACCACCTGAACTATGGGACGGAAAATCAACAGAAAGAATATTGAAAACTTTAAACACTATTATGCAACATCATAATCCTTAAAAATGTATTAACCTGTTATTTCCATCTCATTTTAAAGATATTTACCCTTTTGTATCTATTCCAATAGCGTAATATACCCCTTAAATTCTTTTTTATCTCCATTAATCAAAGTGCATTGAATCTGATAAAAATAAGTTCCTGTGGGAGCTTTGGCATTATTTTTCATATAACCATTCCAGCCCGTATTAATATCTTTCCACTCATATAACAGCAAACCCCATCTATCATAAATTTGTCCATAAAAATCTTTAATGCCTTTTGCCCTCACAATAAATACATCATTGGTTCCGTCTGCATTAGGAGTAAAAACATTAGGTATTTCAATTTCAAAGTTGTCTTGTATTATTATGCATTTTGACGCTGTATCATGACACAAAGATGTTGTATCAATAACGGTAAGTAAAACACAATATTGACCTGATGAATAATAAGAATGAGACATTGAATAAGAATAAGTGTTGGCTGTATTCCCATCTCCAAATGACCAATTAAAAAGTTGCCCGCCAATAGAATTATTGGAAATTGTAATACTCTCTCCAATAAATGCTTCAGATGGCATATCAAAAGCAGCAATAGGATTATTAACAACATTCAAAGTTATTGGCGAAGTAGTGTAAGTACATCCATTTGTATATGTTCCGGTTCCTCTGACAGTGTAAGTTCCTGTACTGGTGTAACACATAAGTGCAACAGGCATAAAACCATAACCATAATCATATTGAACATTAGTATATGTGAGCGGTAAAAAAGAAATTGTAACACAGGCATCTTTGCATACTAAGGAAGAACTTGGTATTAAGGTTAATGAAGGCGCTGTTTGGACAATTACATTGGCTGTTTCTGAACTAATACAGAAATTATTTTGACCGATAACTGTATAATTTGTATTAGCCGATGGAAACACTATAATAGAATTTGTAAGAGCACCAGTGTTCCATGTGTAAGAACTGGCTCCGCTTGCTATCAAAGTAGCACTTTGTCCACTGCATATTGTAGAACTATTAACACTAATGGTAGGTGTGGGGCTCACTATTACCTGTGTTGTTTTAGTGTCGGTACATCCGGCAGAACCACCAGATACTGTATAATTCGTGTTGGATGAAGGCGTTACTATAATACTGTTGCTGTTTGAACCTGTGTTCCATGTATAAGAACTGGCTCCGCTTGCTATTAAAGTAGCACTTTGTCCACTGCATATTGTAGAACTATTAACACTGATGGTAGGTGTGGGGCTCACTATCACCTGTGTTGTTTTAGTGTCGGTACATCCGGCAGAACCACCAGATACTGTATAATTCGTATTGGACGATGGTGTTACTATAATACTATTACTGTTTGAACCTGTGTTCCATGTGTAAGAACTGGCTCCGCTTGCTATCAAGGTCGCACTTTGTCCACTACATATTGTAGAACTATTAACACTGATGGTAGGCGTTGGGCTCACTATTACCTGTGTTGTTTTGGTGTCCGTACATCCGGCAGAACCACCAGATACTGTATAATTCGTGTTGGATGAAGGCGTTACTATAATACTGTTGCTGTTTGAACCTGTGTTCCATGTATAAGAACTGGCTCCGCTTGCTATTAAAGTAGCACTTTGTCCGCTACATATTGTAGAACTATTAACACTGATGGTAGGTGTGGGGGTTACAGTAATAATAAGTGGTGCTCTTAAAATGCCCGGACAGGTACCTGCATATAAACTATAAGTACCCGGTGTTGTGTAAGTTACTGAAATCACACTACCAGAGGATATAGAAGTTGTTCCTGTAAAATTAGAATACCAAAAAATAGTTGAAGAAGTATTAGTAGATACGGCTGTTGCACTCACTGCAATACCCACACAAACGCTTATAGTAGATGGATTAACAGTGATTATATGAGGGGGAGTTAAAGTATTGGTAACAATACCTGTTCCTCCTTTAGTGGCTCCGTTTGGAGGAAAATTATTATCAATTAAACATCCATTAGATCCGCTCAAATATTGAACTATTCCATTATTTCCACCAGAAACATTGGTATTAGGAACACTTACATTACTTCCAATATATCCACCACCACCACCGCCGCCGGGTCCGTAAGCATCATTGGGTGAACCAAAAATATATCCCGACCTCATTTGTTGATTTCCGCCGTTTCCTCCTTTGGCTGTTACTGTGGGCGTACCTATGATTGGATTAGGAGTTTTTATGATAATAGCCCCTCCTCCACCTGCCCCACCTGCTCCATCTCTTCCGGTCAAATCATTTACACCGGGTGTGGGAGTGGACGTATTATAACCATCTCTCCCGTTAGCAGTAATAAGTCCGTTGGCAATAATTTGCCCATAGTTAAGAATAAAAATAATACCGCCGCCACTGCCTCCTCTTCCTCCATAACCATTATCGCTGTCACCACCACCACCACCACCACCCAAAAATACTCTTCCTGAAGCATAATCTAATGGTCTTCCGCCTATGCCACCATTATTGCTTCTTCCATCTCCGCCCCAATTGGTATAATCGTTAGGACCAAAAACTATAGGGTCTTTATTAGAATTTGAATAAGTATATCCTCCTCTACCTCCACCTGATGAAACATTACTTGCAAATCCGGGTGATTCTAAATTCCATGCCGTTATCCATGATGCAACAGAAATATCCGGATTACCTTTTCCATTCCATAATGAAGTATCGCCGGCATTAGCA
>JAOABO010000112.1 GCA_026418315.1 Bacteroidia bacterium | reverse complement strand
CCATCTTCGTTTGTGAAGTATTTTTTTAACTGATTGTAATTTTCTTGGGTCTCTTTTAATCGTTGTAAAATAATTTCTTTGAATTCTTGTAATTCTTTATCGGAGTATCTTTCTTTATTTGACTTTGAGGGTGCAATGTAAGGTTGGGGTTCGTCTTTTTTAGGGCTTACATAAGTTTTTTTTGTTGGGTCTATTTGTAAAGGTCTGTTTCTGATAATTTCTTCCATGGTTTGCTGATGACTTGTTTCTTGCTGTACTTGTTTTTTTCTTCCTCTAGTTTTAGGAACATATTCTTCTTCATCTTCCAGAATAGGTTCTTCATCAGTAATAACGGGTTCTATATTACTTAAGTCAATTTCTTCAACCTCTGTTACTTCATCATCGTCTTCTAAAATTTCTTTTTTATTTACTATTAAGTCGTCTAACAAATAATCTTCTTCAACTCTTTTTATAGATTTTGATTTTTCCTGACCTGATTTAGTTTTTAAATGATTTTCTTTTTGCTTAGTTTTTGAATTTGATTTTGTAGCCAGTGTTTTTTTAGTTTCCTTTTTTTGATTAGTTTCTTTCTTTTTCATGGTTCTGTCTTTGATTTTAGTGCTTTTTTGTTTTTGTGATTGACTTTTTGTTTCTAAATTAGAAGATGCTTTTTTCAATTTTTTTTCCTTTGTGGTATTTTTAATCTCTGCTTTTTTCTGAGTTTTTTTTGTGGCCTTTGTGTTTTTGGTTTTTTTCTTTTCAACATTTTTCTTAACTACTTTTTTCTTTGCCATAAAGTTAATTTTAAAGTTAATGATGTTTTACTTTCAACGAGTAACCAGCGTCTGTTTTTCTATATGAATTTGTACATATAATTTTTCATCTAATTCTTCTTCTGTTTTTAAATGTTCATTAACAGATATGCTGATGCTATTACATAAAGTTTCAGTACAAATATAATGATTAAATTCTTTTATAACATCAGAAATGATGGGGTGATTGGTTTCTATATGAATGATAATTCTATCGGTTATATCTAACGCTTTTTCTTTACGAATGCTTTGTATTCTGTTTATCAATTCACGTGCCAATCCTTCTTTGTATAAATGATCAGTGATTGTTACATCTAAAGCAACTGTAATGTTATTCTTGCTTGCTACTTTCCATCCAGGTACATCAACAGGTAAAATATCTACATCTTCATTGTTTAAAACAAGTTGGTGGTTTTCATGCTGAATGAACAATTGTCCTGCTTTTTCAATAGATTGAATGGCTTTTTCTGCATTTTCATTTAAATAATTTTGTAAAAATTTAGTGTGTTGAGGATATTTTTTTCCTACTGATTTAAAGTTCAACTTAATGGTTTTTATAATTTTAATGCTTGTTTCATCTACTACCTCTAAGTTTTTGACATTGACTTCATTAAGAATAATCTCTTTTACTTGTAATATTTTTTCTTTTATATCTTTGTTCAGAACAGGAATTTGTACCAGTTGTAAGGGTTGTCTTACGCGTATATTTTCTTTTTTGCGAATAGATAAAATGAGAGAAGAGATGGTTTGTGCCAAAAACATTTTTTCTTCCAATTCTTTATCAATATCTGACTGGGTAGCTTTAGGAAAATCGGAAAGATGAACAGATTCGTGTTGATAGAGTGGATTGCTCTCTGCACCTTTTTTTAGGTTTTGATACAACCAATCTGCAAAGAATGGTGCTATGGGCGCTATAAGATGGGCAAGGGTATATAGGTTATAGTGTAATATTTCGTAAGCCGATAGTTTATCATCTGTTTTATCGTTTTTCCAAAAGCGGCGGCGAGATAATCTTACATACCAGTTGCTTAAATGTTCGTCTATAAAATCTTCTATGGCTCTTGCAGCACGATGGGGCTCAAAGTTTTCATAATATTCTGTTACCTCCTGAATTAAACTATTGAGTTTAGATAAAATCCAGTTATCTAATTCATGTCTTTTTGCTTTTGATACAGTAAATGTATCAGAGGGTACAAAGCCATCCACATTGGCATACATAGCAAAGAATTGATAGGTATTGTATAATGTAGAAAATAACTTTCTTTGTGTTTCTATAATTCCGTTGATGTCAAACTTTAAATTATCCCAGGGGGCAGCATTGCTTACCATGTACCAGCGTGTAGCATCAGCACCGTATTTTTCAAGTGTTTCAAAGGGGTCGACTACATTACCTAATCGCTTGCTCATTTTGTTGCCATTTTTATCTAACACCAATCCATTGCTTATTACATTTTTGTATGCAATACTGTCAAATACCATAGTGGCAATGGCGTGTAAAGTAAAAAACCAACCTCGTGTTTGGTCAACACCTTCTGCAATGAAATCTGCAGGAAATTTTCCTTTTAAATCTTTTGTACTAAATGGATAGTGATGCTGAGCATAGGGCATTGAGCCACTGTCAAACCAAACATCTATTAAATCATTTTCTCTTTTTAAAATAATTTCGTTTTTATGTTCATTTTCTATTACAAAAACAATATTATCTATAAATGGCTTGTGTAAATCAAGTTGTTGTAATAGTTCATCGTTTATACTTTTTCTTTCATTGTTTTCAAGATAAAATCCTCTAGCATTAAACTCTTTTTTATCAGATAAGCGTATGGCTTTACACTCCATTAAATCTTTTTTGGAAGAGACAACCAACTCATAAACAGAATCTTTATCTCTCCATATAGGTAAGGGAATACCCCAGTATCTTGAACGAGATAGATTCCAATCATTTAAATTTTCTAACCAGTTACCAAATCTGCCGGTTCCGGTGCTTTCAGGTTTCCAATGAATGGTTTTATTGAGTTCAATAAGTCGTTCTTTTACAGCAGTAGTTCTGATAAACCATGAATCTAATGGGTAATATAATATGGGCTTATCTGTTCTCCAGCAATGCGGATAATTATGTTCATATAATTCTTTTTTAAATAACTTTCCTTCTGTTTGTAGTTTCAGTACAATTCGTTCATCCACACTCAAGTAGTTGAGTTTAGATGTATCGGCAATAATGCCTTTGAGTTTTTCTTTTTGAATAGTTAGCCAATAATTTTTTTCTTCTTCATTTAAGTAGGCCTCTTTTACGGGTTCTCCTCCATACAAAAACACCTCGTCTTTTACTTCTTTTACAAATCTTCCTTTTAAATCTACTAATGTAAGGGCTGGCAAATGATGTTCTTTGGCTACTTTGAAGTCATCTTCTCCAAAACTGGGTGCAATGTGAACAATACCTGTTCCATCTTCTGTAGTAACAAACTTGCCTGTAACTATGCGAAATGCTTTGCCATTTGGTTTTACAAAAGGAAGCAGTTGTTCATATCGTACGTCTAACAATTGTTGTCCTTTCAGTTCTGCAATAATTTGATATGGAATTTTTTTCTTGGCAATATCTACATCATCAAAATTTAATTGAGCATTACTTTCAGGAAAATATTTATGTAACAGAGATTTTGCTAAAATAACAATAATTTTCTCAGGATTATCTTTAGATACAGGATAAGGATGATAGGTTTTTACTGCTACATAATCTATTTCAGGATGTACGGCTAATCCTGTGTTAGAGGGCAATGTCCAAGGGGTAGTTGTCCAAGCCAAGGCGTAAACAGGAATGTTGTGCTGAAAGAGAGCCGTAACATGAGAATAACATACTCCACAACAATTTTCTTCTGCAAGCGGAGCAATCAGTTTGAACATTACTACTGCACTTCGGTCTTTGACATTTTTATAGCACCCGGGTTGATTTAATTCGTGTGAAGATAATCCTGTGCCCGCAGCCGGCGAATAGGGCTGAATAGTGTAACCTTTATACAAAAGACCTTTATTGTAAATTTGTTTAAGCAGCCACCAAACGCTTTCAATATAGTTGTTGTCATAAGTAATATAGGGGTGTTTCATATCCACCCAATAGCCCATTCGTTCAGTCAGTTGTTCCCATTTATCCGTATATTTCATAACTGCCTCACGGCACTTTTGATTATATTCTTCTACAGAAATTGTTTTGCCAATATCTTCTTTTGTAATGCCCAGTTCCTTTTCAACACCAAGTTCTACAGGTAATCCGTGTGTATCCCACCCGGCTTTTCTTTCTACCCGATACCCTTGCATAGTTTTATAGCGGCAAAAAATATCTTTAATAGTACGAGACATCACATGATGAATACCCGGCATACCATTAGCACTGGGAGGTCCTTCATAAAAAATCCATTGTTTGTTGGTATCTTTTTGTTCAACAGATTTTTGAAAGCAGTGATTTTGTTTCCAAAAATCAAGAATGATGTGATTAATTTCAGGTAAATTGAGTTGTTTGTATTCAGGGTATTTTTTCATAAAAGTACAGGGCTTTTTAAAAAAAGAAGTTGCGAAGATAAGGAAATTCTTTTAAGTAATAAAAAGAATCAGAAAAAATGAGATGATGGTTTCCATGTCAATAATGTTCAAATACTGTAATTGATTACATTAGGTTGTAGATTGTAAATTTTTAATTGTATTATTAATTTTATATTTTTCAGCCAAAAAATTAAGTATGTCAGTTATCATACCTCCTATCAATTTTTTGAAATGGATTGAAGAGAATAAAGAATTCCTAAAACCACCGGTGAATAACAAAGTTGTTTACAAAGATACAGAGTTTATCATTATGGTTGTTGGCGGACCTAATTCCCGTAAGGACTATCATTACAATGAAAGTGAAGAGTTTTTCTATCAGATAAAAGGCGATATTATTGTTAAAATTCAGGAAGATGGTAAGGCCAAAGAATTACCAATAAGAGAAGGGGAAATTTTTTTATTGCCTCCTAAGATTCCTCATAACCCCATTAGGTTGAAAGATACAATCGGATTAGTCATAGAAAGAAAACGAAGACCGAATGAAAAAGATGGTTTGCTTTGGTTTTGTGAACATTGTAATAATCAATTATATGAAGAATATTTTACACTAACAGATATAACTACTCAGTTTCAAAAAGTTTTTGAAAAATTTTATACCTCTGTAGAGTTAAGGACTTGCAAAAAATGCAGTAACATTTTAGAACCACCACCTATCATTGCATGATGAAAAAAATTCTTACTTATTTTATTCAAGGGCTGGCCCTGCTTGTACCTTTAATTATTACACTATACATAATTGTAAAAATAATTTCAATTTTTGTTGATTTTTTTGTTTGGATTGGAATAACGGGAAATACTTTATTAGATGTATTGCTGGGCTTGATGACTATGTTTATTGTAGTGATAGCTACTGGGATAATGGCATCTAATTATTTTTTGGGAAACATCATGCATTTTTTAGAATCCCAATTTGAAAAATTACCTTTGATAAGACACATTTACTCTCCAGTTAAGGATTTTACTGAGTCATTTGTAGGAAACAAAAAGAAATTTAAATATCCGGTGTTGATTCAAACTTCAGAACAAAAACATATAAAAGAAATAGGATTTGTTACACAGCAGGATTTATCTAGTATCGGTTTAGATGAGTATGTGGCCGTATATATTCCTTTTTCATATTCATTTGCAGGAAAAATGATTCTTATTCAAAAGAAATATGTTGAACCATTTTCACAAAATCCCACAGATACAATGAAATTTATTATTTCTGGCGGTATTTATGAAATAGGCAAAAAACAGGAGTAATCTAATTTAATA
>JAOABO010000111.1 GCA_026418315.1 Bacteroidia bacterium | reverse complement strand
ACACAACATTTGCCAAAAGATAAATCGGCATATAAAATTCCTATTGCACATGGAGAGGGTAATTATTATGCTGATAAGGATACACTCCAATCATTACAAGATAATGAGCAAATTGTGTTTCAATATTGCGATGAGAATGGAAATGTAAATGAAGGAGCTAATCCTAATGGATCCTTAATGAACATTGCAGGTGTGTGTAATAAAAGCAAAAATGTTTTTGGCATGATGCCTCACCCCGAAAGAGCAGCCGATGATGAATTGAGAAATACTGATGGGTTATATATTTTTCAAAGCATTATAGAAAACAATCTTGTAAGTGTGTAATAATTAAATACCGGGTGATTGCATTTTGTAGGTGTGTAGCGTATACTATTTGTAGGTCTATAACATATACTACTCATAAACCATAGGTTTTCAATTGTCATTTTTGCCTTTTTTACTTACATTATACACCCGAAAATATTCTTTGATTTAGTAAAAAAATAATTATTATTCTGTACATTCGCCCTACATTAATTTTTTAATATGAATACTGAAAAAAAAGTTCGTGTCCGCTTTGCTCCTAGTCCTACCGGCGGGTTACACATGGGAGGTGTGAGAACTGCCTTATTCAATTACCTATTTGCGAAAAAACACGGAGGTGATTTTATTTTAAGAATAGAAGATACTGATCAAAACCGCTATGTAAAAGGTGCTGAAGAGTATATTATAGAATCGTTGAAATGGTGCGGAATAGAACCTAATGAAGGAGTTGGTTTTGGAGATGGACCTCATGCGCCTTATCGTCAAAGTGAAAGAAAAAAAACTGGTATTTACGAAAAATATGCTCAAAAACTAATAGAAGCAGGAGGCGCTTATTATGCATTTGATACAGAAGAAGAATTAGAAGAAATGCGTAAGCGATTAGAAGTAGCCAGAGTTGTTTCACCACAATATAACCACATTACACGAATGAATATGCGTAATTCATTGACTTTATCTTATGATGAAGTACAGAAGTTATTGGATAGTGGTGTTCCTTATGTTGTTAGATTAAAAGTTCCTCG
Source organism: Bacteroidia bacterium (assembly GCA_026418315.1). Lineage (GTDB taxonomy): Bacteria > Bacteroidota > Bacteroidia > B-17B0 > Aurantibacillaceae > BPGX01. The sequence continues at coordinate 4,729 of JAOABO010000111.1, read as the reverse complement.
TAATGAAGAAATTCGCTTTTACGATATCATTCGTGGTTGGATAGTAGTGAACTCATCTACAATAGACGATAAAGTACTACTGAAATCGGACGGAATGCCCACTTATCACCTTGCGCATATTGTAGATGATATTGAAATGCAAATTACACATGTAATAAGAGGAGAAGAATGGTTGCCCAGTGCACCTGCACATGTTCTTACCTACAAGTTTTTGGGTTTAGAACAAAACATGCCGCAATTGGCACACTTACCGCTTATTCTAAAGCCCGATGGAAAAGGAAAATTATCTAAAAGAGACACTTCGGGCTTACCTATGTTCCCTCTTAATTGGTATGATGAAAGAACAGGAGAAAGTTATGTAGGATACAAAGAAAGTGGCTTTTTTCCTGAAGCATTTATCAATATGTTGGCTTTGCTTGGATGGAATCCTGGAAATAATCAGGAAATTTTAAGTAAACAAGAACTAATACAACTTTTTTCATTAGAAAAAGTGCACAAAGCAGGAGCAAAATTTGATCCTGAAAAAACCAAATGGTTCAATCAGCAGTATTTAAGAAAAAAAGATAAGTATGAATTAGCTGACTTATTGCAGCCGATTTTGAAAGAAAATAATATTCAAGCAGAAAAAAACTATGTGGCAGAAGTATGTGAACTGATGAAAGAAAAGGCCTACTTTGTAAAAGATATATGGGACATGGGAAGTTATATGTTTGTAGATCCAGATACTTATGATGAAAAAGTAATTCAGAAAAAATGGAATACAGAAAGTCAAAAAATAATCATTGAATTGCTGCAGTACCTTGATAAAACAGAGCCATTTTCAGCAGAGCATATTCACCATACTTTTGAGCAGTTCATTCAGCAAAAACATAAAATTGATTATCAATTGTTACGAACATGTATTACAGGAGTTTCATCTGGGCCCTCCTTAGCCCATATCATGGCCGTCTTGGGAAAAGAAAAGGTAAAAGATAGAATTCTCAAAGTTCTTGAAAGAGTTAAAGTATAGTCATTCCTACCAGGTAGCTAGTGTTTGATAAAGAATACATATAATTTAATGCTATGATACCCAAAATATCGTTATTACCTGCATTTTAGTACTTTTGTAATCACTTTATGGAAAGGAAAACATCTATAGATATTGGAAAAGAATGGGAAAGTATTGCCTCTGACTATTTGAAGAATAAGGGCTATAAAATATTGGAACAAAATTGGAGATTCAAACATTTAGAAATAGATATTATTGCTGAAAAAGATAATTTTTTAATAATCAGTGAGGTGAAATACAGAACTTACACCACATTTGGGGAACCTGAAACATTTGTTAATCAACAAAAACAAAAATTTTTAATGGAGGCAGCTCATCAATATGTTTTACAAAAAGAAATAGATAAAGAAATTCGGTTTGATATTATAGCCATCACCAAGAAAAATAACCATTTGCATATTCATCATATTGAAGATGCTTTTTATGCCAGATAATATGTAACTATGAATATTCAGCATTTTTCGTCTAATTCTGTTTTAGATGTAAGAAAGAAATTTTTGGAGAATCTCATAGCAAAATATAGCGATAAAGAGATTCATATACTGTTTCAAAGAATCATAGAGCATTTTGGATATGATTTTTTTGATAGTAGTATATATTTTAATCAGAGCGAGTTAATAATGATATCTCAATTTATAGATGATTTGAAAAAGGGAAGACCCTTAGCGTATATTTTAGGATATAGTTATTTTTACAACAGAAGATTTTTTGTTAATGAAAATGTTTTAATACCCCGACCTGAAACAGAGGAGTTAGTAGAGCTCACTATTCAGCTTATCAGAAATAATAACATGGATAGAAAGCCCTTAAAAATTGTAGATATTGGTACAGGAAGCGCATGTATAGCTATTACCTTAAAACAGGAGTTGCCGGAGGTTTGCATATCGGGCATAGATGTATCTGCTGATGCATTAAAAGTGGCAAAACAAAATGCAGATTATCATAAAGCAGATGTACAGTTGATAGAAATGGATATATTGAAAGAGTCCCCCCGAGAAACATTTGATATTATTGTGAGCAATCCTCCATATATACCATTTCATGATGCTATAACGATTGAAGATAGTGTAAAAAATTTTGAACCTTCTGTAGCTTTATTTTCCAATACGGCTCTTGAATTTTATCAAAGAATTTTTGAATTGTCTGGAAGTATTCTGAATAATAAAGGGATAATTATCCTTGAATTGAATCAATATTATGCAGACATGATTTTAAAATTATCTTACCAATATCCTTATTTACATTCTGTAAAGATTGTAAAGGATATGAGTGGGCATCAACGATTTCTGACAGCGATGAAAAATTAAACTACCATTAAAGGAATATGAAGTTTATGACGCACCTCATCAATGGTAGTACCAAGTAAAATATCTTTCAGCGTTTTATGTCCGTGAGCACCCATGATTAATATGTCGGCCTGATACTCTGCAACTATTTTAGGTATTTCTGTTTTCGGACTGCCAAATCCAATTATGTAATCACATTGAATGCCATTTTTTTTCAGCATTTCACAGTATCTTTCTATATATTCTTTGTCGCTTTTTAATTCTGCGCTCTCTGCTTGATTTTGATATACTACTGCACTTACACTATCTAAAATGTGAATCAGTAATATTTCACCTTCGTCTTTACACAAATTGATGGCATGATTAAGTGCTTTATTGTCTGATATTGAAAAATCTACTGTTACTGCAATTTTTCGGAAATGAATTCTTTCGTTGGAAAGTGAAAGTAGGGGCATTTGACCATGTATTGATGAAACATTTTTTTCTTTGTTGAAAAAGAAAGGCACTACGAGTATATATATTAATAAAATCAAGCATAAAAAAATAACAGGTATAATATACATTCCGGTTATAAAAGGATTAGAAGCATGAACTAAAAACTCAGACACTTCATTAAAAACCATTTTCAAATTAAGCACAACAATGATAGCAACTACTACCCATGAAAGCACCTTTTGCCAATTAGAAATAACAAATTCTCCCATTAGTTTTTTATTGCTCACAAAATGTATCAAAGGAATGACGGCAAATGCTAACTGTAAACTCAAAACGACTTGACTTAATATAAGCAGGTTGGCAATTTTTTCATCTCCAAAAAATATAACTGTGAATGCTGCAGGAACAATGGCTAATAATCGGGTAACAATTCTTCTTATTATTGGATTTAATCTTAAGTTCAAATATCCTTCCATAATAATTTGTCCGGCTAATGTGCCTGTAATGGTAGAGCTTTGACCAGCCGCAATCAGGGCAATAGCAAATAATTTAGGGGCTAATTCATTTCCTAATACATTTTGCAATAATTGATGTGCTCTTTGTATTTCATCTACATCGTAAATATTATTTTTAAAGAAGACCGCTGCTGCTAAAATCAAAATGGAAGCATTGACTAAAAAAGCAATGTTAAGCGCTAAAATACTATCTATTAAATTATATTTTAAGGCAGATAAAATGCCCATTGTATTTCGTTGAATTTTCCTGCTTTGTACCAATGAGCTGTGCAGATATAAATTATGCGGCATCACAGTAGCGCCTATGATTCCAATGGCAATATAAAGAGCATCTTCATTAACAATAGTAGGTATAAAACCCTTTATCACTTGCGAAACAGATGGCTTTACAATTGTCATTTCCAGCAAAAAACAAAAACCAATAATACCAACCATAGATAAAATGAATGCTTCTAATTTTCTAATTCCCCTATTCATTAAAAATAAAAGAAGGAATGAATCTAAAACAGTGATAAGAATACCAGATAATAAAGAAATAGACGGAAACAAAAGATGTAAACCAATAGCCATTCCAATTACTTCTGCTAAATCACAAGCAATAATGGCAATTTCGGCAAGTAGATAGAGTAAAAAATTTGGAATAGATGGAAAAAATGCTCTATTGGCCTGTGCTAAATCCAAACCACTTACAATTCCTAACCTTGCACTATGACTTTGTAATAATATAGCCATTAAATTACTCATCAAAAGCACCCAAAGAAGTGAATAACCGAAGCTACTGCCACCTGCTATGTCTGTTGCCCAATTTCCTGGGTCCATGTATCCAACGCTGATTAAAAAAGCAGGACCGGCAAAAGCCAGAAATTTTCGCAAAGGATGTTTATATTCAGTAGTAACAGTTGAATTTATTTCGTCTAATGAGGTTATGTTTTTCTTTTCATTCATAATACTCGGGGTAAAATTACATTATTTTTTATTTATCTAAAATAATTTTTAGATATATCTAAATTTAAAACTGAAATAAAAATATTTTTTAAGACACTATAAATATTTTTTAAGACACTATTTTAATATAAGAACAATGCTTTAATTTGATTAATTTGATTTTATTTAGGTAAATTAAGCCCGATACTATGAGGAAAGCATTTGATTTTTTACTGAGTATATTCAAAAAAAAAATTCGCATAACATTTTTTCAGGATGATTTTCAACCCTTGTTTTCTTTAAGATTTACACTGGTTACTTTTTTAATTTGGATAATAGGATATGCTACGATTATTATTATGATTACTTTGTTCATTATATCCAAAACATCGTTAAAGGAATATATACCAGGATATGGGGGAATAAAAGAGAAAAAACAGATATTACAGTTGATAAAAAAAACAGATTCATTGGAAAATGTTATCCAAATAAAAGGACAATATGTTCAGAATATATTAAGG
>JAOABO010000110.1 GCA_026418315.1 Bacteroidia bacterium | reverse complement strand
TTATCAGCTTTTATGGTTACATTATTTCCACAAGCTATGGTGCCCGTTGTAGCAGTGAGTTCACCCCATATTCTCAATGGATTACCTATTGTTAGGGTTCTGTTCGCCCGGTTCATAGTTAAATTAGCAAGGGAAGAGGTAGTAAGAGTTGCAGTACTCATAAGCAGATTATTTGTAATATTGCCTGTTCCCCCAATGACAATAGAAGAATTTCTACTGCCAATAAAATAACCGTTTGAAAGCGAAGCGGGTAAAGTTAAAGCCGCATTAAAAGTGAGTGTATTATTGTTTAAATTAATAACTCCATTGGAAAAATTGGTTGTTCCGTTTACTGTAAGATTAGTACCCAATGTAATAGTACCTAATCCCGTTCTATTAATAGTTAAATTTCTTATAGACATGGCTGTATTTCCATTGGCAAAGTAGATAGTGCCAAATGCACCACTGCCATCTATTGTCAGGTTACTGTTGCTGGTTTGAATAGGCGCTGAACCTGTTATTGTACCGCTTAATCTGAGCACTGCTCCGGTATTATTGCTCATTCGTAGGGCACTGCTTAACATTTGTAATTGACCATTTATACGAAGTGTCCCGGTTCCATTATGCTGTTTTATTCCCCCGCCACTAATAATCATATTTTGGTAAGTCATTTCCCATATATTGATTGTCCCGGATGTTTGTGCCCATTGCACATAAGAACCAGTATTGAGTTGCACCTGATTAGAAGATGGGAAAGCAGAAGAAGCAATAGTAAGCGTTGCATTATTATATACTCTTAAAGGAGTAACTGCTGAAGACGTGATATTCAATAGACCATTAGAAGAAATGCTCAGTTTCTTTGCAATTGTGCCACTTGTTGCACCAACCAATAAAACAGCATTTCCTTGTAAATTTAAAGTACCGCCTGTAATACCTCCAATAGTTAATGAAGCACTTCCTGTAGTAGTACCAATTTGTAAATTAGTAGTTCCAGCCCCACCAAAATTCCAAACGCCTGTTAGAGTTGGGGAAATGCTCCCACCTAAAGAATTCCAAATAATAAAGGTATGATTGCCTGAAAAAGCAGTTGGAGAAGACCCTGTGCCGTTACTTCCTGTTCTCCAAGAAGAAAGCGAATTTAATGGACCACTAATGTAATAATAAGTTGCTGCTTTCAAAGGGTTTATAAGAATTAAAAAAATGACAGATAAAATAATAACAATACTCATTACAAAAATATAAAATTTAATAGCTGTTTTCTTGTTCATAGTTTTTATTTTTTGAGCAATACTAATTTTGAGTGTGGTTGAATTTTTGTAACTATTGTTACACCTCTATTTAAAATTAGATAAATGTTTTTTTTTTACGATAAATTACCTGAAACAAAAGATAAAAACACAGATACATCCAATAACATTCGCGACACAAAAACACTTGAGCATATATGCGATTTGAATGATTTAAGTCATGTCTTAAAATGTTTAATAATAATTTAGACAAGTACTTTGTATTGAAAGATAAATATTCTTTTAATAAGGATAAAGAAGGTATTATGGTCATTTTTTCTGCGAAAAACATCGCAAAACAGATTGTTTGAAATGTTAATGTATTTGAAAAAAATTGCGATACAGACACATACATATTATCTTTGCAACTTGCAAAAACAAAGTCCACTTGAAGAAAGATTAGATGTAAAGCAGAAAACAATTTGTTATATAAACTCATCCATAACAACATAAATGTGTAAATAAATTTTTACTACAAATGTATAAATTATTTTACACATATAAAAATTTTCTTACAAACCATTTAAATAAAGAGACAAAGCAGAATAATAGCAAGCCATATCTTTGCAGCAGATGTGTTCAAATAAAAATAAGTCAGACAAAATACATATAGGCAAACTGATACAGGATAAGGTCCATAAGAGTGGTTTAACCATTTCTGAATTTGCAGAAAAAATCAATTTATCAAGACCTGCTGTTTATCAGATGTTTAACAAACAAAGTATTGATTTGGATTTACTTAAAAGAATCAGTGTCATATTAAATGAAAATTTATTGAAACATGTATATTTTGAAATTGAAGATACATTAAAAGTAAAAAACATATACAAAATAACCCATGAGCCATCTATTTCAGAAAAATGCATGGGCTTTCAGGAAACGCAGGAACAAATGATTCAAAGATTAGAACTCATCTACAAAGAACTCATTCAAATAAAAGAAATTCTATACTTTAAAAAAGAAAAAGTGTAAAATATAATTTACATTTCTTACCATGTAAATACACTTATTTTTTCTGCAACTTTTCGTCGGCCTTAGCTTTTGCGTCTGCCATAATTTTATCGGCTTTAGTATTGGCTTCCTCAATGATTTTTTGGGCTTTTTTATCGGCTTCTTCTCTCATCTTTTGAGCCAGTTTTTTATTGGCCATTTTTTCTAATGGATTAGCACCTTTGTTTTCTAATTCGTCGGCTTGCTTGTATGCTTCTTGTTTGAGTTGATTGGCTGCATTTTGAGCATCGGCTTTCAGTTTATCTACTTGCTTTTGGGCTTCTTCTAATATTTTTTGAGCTTCTTCTGCGGCTTTATCTACTATGGCTTGAGTTACTTGTTCTTTAATGTCTTGTTGTACATTTTGTGCAAAATCTTTGATACTAGTTTTTACTGTGGGCTTGGTAATAGTTCCTCCAAACAATACATCTACATTGATTTTATCTGGCAATTGAACATTGGTACCTGCTTTTTGGTTGAGTTGTGCAAGCAGTCCGCTCATGGCATTATTGGCTTGGTTACCAAACATAGATTTTGGGATTTCCATTGCCCATTTGTAATCAATGGTTTGATCAAGACCAGTGCTTCCACTAATGGTTGTATTAATCTGGTTGACTTTGGTGGTAAAAGGTTCAAAACTCATTCTTCCGTTTTTAATCTTATAAGATAAATTCAGGTTTTGAAGATGAAGTGTTTTCAAGTTGTCATTTTTCAGCGCTTCAGCAAGTTTGTTAGCCGGTTCAAAGCCGTTGATAATGATGTTGTTTGTTTTAATTACTCCATAAGCATCTACGCTATTCAAATCGGGTTCCATTTTTTCATTTAAGGATACATTGAAATTTTCTAATGTTGCTGTAAAGAATCCTTTTGCGTATTTAGCGACAGGAGCAAGTTTTTGAACTGTATTAAATGTCTCAAAGGTTTTCTGTATATCAAAATTTTCTACTTTGAAATTAAATGCTACTTTTGGTTTCTTTAAATCTTTGCTATCGTAATAGCCATCCATTATCATTTTTCCACCTAAAATATTCATGGCTACATCATCCATCATCAAACGTTTTTCTCGTATGGTAATTTTACCTTTCAAATCTGTAATATCCATTTTATCATAGATGACCTTGTCAATTTTAGCATTTAATACAAAATCAATGTTGGCAGGTATATCCACGGCTGATGCAGTAGTAGTAGAAGTTGTAGTGGTGGTTCCGCTGGTAGCAGTAGTTTGCGTAGTAGCAGATGTAGACGTAGAAGATGCCATAAGTTCATTGACATCTATTAATTTAGAAGTGAATTCAAATTCGCCTTTCAATAGTTCATTTTTAAATGCATATTGTAAGAGATTATCTATTTTTCCTTTAGCATTAAAATCGGACTTTCCAACTGTTGCAGAAAATTGTTTGAGTTCTACAAATTGGGTTGTAAAATTCAACAGCATAGTTTGTAAATTAACTTGATAAGGCAGTGATGTGGTTTTGTATTGTATATCTGCAATTTCCAATATTCCATTGGCTTTGAATTTGTCGTATTGCTTTTTATCTACATCGCTCATTTTACCGGCTAATTCAATATCTGCAGTGATTTTTCCATTTAACTCATCTCCTTTTTCAAGCGGCACAAAATCTTTCACACTTGCTAAATCAATTTTTCCTTTGATGGCAATATCAAAATTAGGATCAGACATAGGGGTGCGTATAGTGGCTCTCATATCTACAGGGTTTTGAGCCATTTCTACATGAAATTTTTTGAGGTCAATTAGCATTTTGTCCAAAACACTTTCTTTATTTGAAATATTTAAATCAATTTGAACATTATTGACAGATTTGGGTAAAGATGGATATTTGAACATACCGTTTTCTACCAATAGTTTTACATTAAATGCTGGATAAGAGTGATTGTTGTAAGTGCCTTTGGCATCGGCATAAAAACTGACTTTTCCAGATGCCTGTAATCCTGCAAATTCTTTTTTGTAGATAGCCGGCACAAGTGAGAGTAATGATTTGAAGGTGTTTTCTACAGACGATGTTTTGAGGTCTAACACCATATCGCTGTCGTTGGGCATAGCCACAAATCCATCTAATTTAAGCACAAAATCATTTAAATCAAATTCATTTTCCTTGAAGGTAAATTTCATTTCTTTCATGTTGGCATTCATATTCGCAGATGCTTTGAATTTAGCATCTTTCAAATAAGCAATATTGTCCATCTTGTAAGTTATTTTATCAATACTCAATGATTGTATTAAATCAAAAACATCTTGAGTAAAATCACCACTTAAGTCATAATTCAAATTTTTAATTTCGCTATACATTTTGCCTTGCTGGTCATCGTAAATGATTTGTGCGTTTTCAATTTTGAATTTTTTGAGTGAAAGTTTGAAAGGTGTAGCAGCAGAAGTATCGGTAGTTGCTTTTTGTGTGGTGTCGGTTTTAGCAATATCCCAGTTGGCTTTTCCATTGGGCAGAACAATAGCTTTTATTTTTGGTGATGAAATAATGATTTTATTAATTTGGTATTGATCGCCACTGAGTACACTCTTTAGATTAAGATTCAGGTCTAACTTTTGAATATATGCCAATGTATCTTTTTCAAATTCCTGAATGCCAACCACACTCACATTTTCTATTTCAAATTTAAAGTCAGGAAAAGAAGAGATAATGGATAAATCAAAATTTCCAAAATCTACTTTGGCATTTAAATTTTCATTAATGGTATCTTTTACCTTTTGAATAATTTTATCTTTGAATAAAAAAGGCAAAGCAGCCAATACAAGAACAATGCTTAAGATACTAATGCCCGAAATTTTGAGGATTTTTTTGAGTGTAGATTTTTTTTCTGTATTCATAAAAGAAATTTTTTTGGCAAATATAAAACAAAAAACCTGTATTTATTCATACAGGTTTTTGCTTATATTATATCTGAAAGAAGATATTTTACTTCAATCTTTCTAAAACAAATTCTTTTTCTACATTGGTATTCACATGTACTCTATCTGAACCAGCAGCTATTTTTTTGATTTCTTCAATAAATGTCTTTCTCTCACTTTTATTAAACTCTTTAAGATTCATACAAATATCTCTTTCACCTTCCCTTCCCCAAAAATACTGTTTGTATTTAGGTTTTTTGGGATGAGTATCAATATATTTGATTACGGCATCATATTTCTCACCATCTATACCAGAGGCATGACTGATAAAAGAAATTATCAAAGCGAATTTCAGTTTTTTTGTGGGTGGATTTTGGCTGGTAGGTTTTTCCACTGGTGTAGGCGTGGTTTGAGATTTTTGAGCATTACAATTAGTTGTTATTACTAAAATTGATAAAATTGTAAATATGAAATAAAAACTTTTTGTAAACATAAGTTTAATTAAAAAAATAAAAATAAATTACAAGTGCCACAGATCATGTTCCCATCTGAACATGTCGTTTTTGATTCTCTCTGCTTCTAGTAAATTATCTATCCCTTGCAAATATTCAAACAAGAACCTATCATAAACATTTTCTTCTTTTGTAATAGTACTATTAAACTGTCTTTTCCAAAAAATGTCT
>JAOABO010000010.1 GCA_026418315.1 Bacteroidia bacterium | reverse complement strand
GCATTTGCTAATGCATCCACGCCTCTTTTTAGAGCGTCTCTTGCTTCTACATCGTATTTAATGTCTTTTGCCATAGTTTTAAATTTTAAATTGTTTTTTGATTAATTGTTGTGTTGATGAGATGAAATGGGAGGTTGGTTTAGATGATGGCATAAATGTCGCTTTCGCGCATGATGAGGTAATCTTTGCCATCAATTTGGATTTCTGTTCCCGCATATTTTCCATACAAAACGTTGTCGCCAACTTTTACACTCATTGGCTCATCTTTTTTGCCGGTACCCACTGCAACAATTTTTCCTTTCATAGGTTTTTCTTTTGCAGTGTCGGGAATAATAATGCCTGATGCTGTTTTTTCTTCTGCAGGGGCTGGTTCAACAATGACCCTGTCTGCTAATGGTTTTACATTCAATTTACTCATAGCTTTTGATTTTTTGTCCACCATTTACTAAATATTGTGCCAAACCTTTTAATCTGACAATTTTTCTATTATTCTCTTAAATGTTAATTGACTTGTTTGACAAAATGACAAACAAATGTGTCAACGGGAATTTCAATGAAGTTTATTCTAAAAAATCCTTTTTCATTTTATCTAAACTTTGGTAACAAGTTAGGTCTGTTTGAATGGGTACCACTGATACATATCCATTATTCAAAGCCCATTCATCAGTATCTTGTGCCTGAGGTTCAAAATTAGTAAACTTACCTGTCATCCAATAATACGGCTTATTATAGGGGTCTAACCGTTCTTCAAAATCTTCTACCCAATTACCTTTTGCCTGACGACAAATTTTAATACCTCTAATTTCTTCAGATGGAAGGTCTGGTATATTGACATTTAAGCAAATCAGCTCATTTTTATTTTTAGTTAATAACCATTCTATAATTTGGCAAATATATTTTTCTGAATTTGAAAAATCAGCTTCAATGCTATAATTACATAATGAAAAACCTGCTGATGGTATGCCTTCTAAATATCCTTCTATAGCGGCAGACATGGTGCCCGAATAAATTACATTGATAGAACTATTGCTGCCATGATTAATACCGGATAAAATCAAATCGGGTTTTTTAGGTAGTATTTTATTGACGGATAGTTTTACACAATCTACAGGTGTGCCATTAATAGCATATTCAATATCTGTATGATGCACATAAGATGGTAATATTCTTAATGTTGTGTGAATGGTAATAGCATGCCCACTACCCGATTGTGGCTTATCAGGTGCAATAACCGCCACATCACCATACTTTTTTGCTATTTTACTGAGGTATAAAATTCCGGGGGCATTAATTCCATCGTCGTTGGTAACCAGTATAAAGGGTTTTTTCATCTTAATTCAATATTCAATTTTTTCTTTAAATCTGTAATCACTTTATTCATAATACTATCAATTTCTTTATCAGTAAGGGTCTTGGATGTATCCTGCAAATGTAACCTGATAGCATAAGATTTTTTGTTTTCAGGAATATTGTTGCCCTGATAATAGTCAAATAGTAATAAATCTTTCAAATATGGTTGTGCAGAATGCTGTACTGTATTTTTTATTTGCGCATAGGTGATATCTTTATTTAATAGCAAAGATAAATCTCGTTCTACAACCGGGTATTTAGGAATTTCAGAAAAAACAGTTCTTTTGTTCTGATAATTACCAAACAATGTTTCAAGATGAATTTCTGCATAAATAACAGGACTTGTTTCAATGTCAAATAATTTAAGATAGGGCAATGGTTTTACAAATCCAAGTTTTGCAATTTCTTTTTTGTCAGAGGTGTGAAAAGATATAGATTTTGAGAAAAATAAATGATTGGCTTCCTGAATAGTAAATTTACTATTACTCATCAAAAGAATCTTTTCAATAATTTCTTTTAGAAAATAGAATTCTTTATTTGCAGAATAAAAACTTTCATTTAATTGGTTCTTTCCTGCCGAAAAAAGAGATAGCCGGTATTCTTCTTTTAATTCATCTTGATGTTTGGAATATACTTTCCCGATTTCAAATCCCAGCAAGTTTTTGTTCTGATATCTTTCATTCAGTGCAATGGTTTGTAGTGCATTAAACAACAATGTTTGCCTTAATACATTCAATTCTGTATTAACAGGGTTTTTTAAGTAAATCAAATGTTGTGTGTTATCGGTATAATATGTGTGGTGGTGAAAAGACAATCCTTGTGTTTCGTAAAATCCTTTATTGGCAAGGTATTCCGATATTTTTTGAGTATACTGTATCCAAGTATTTTGATTATATGGTTTATTTTCCGGTAATTGGTACTTTATTTGTTTGTGAACATGAATGTTGTTGTATCCATAAATTCGTAATACTTCTTCTGCTACATCCACTTCTCTTGTAACATCCGACTTTCTGGGAGGTACAAGGAGTAGCATCCCCTCGTGGCTTTCAGATTCTATCTGAACTTCTAGTTCCTGAAGAATTTTTTTCGTTGTTTCAAAAGGGATTTCTTGCCCAAAAATATCATTAGCGTGTCGGATAGAATACCCTACCTTATGTGGCTCTATAGGTTGAGGATAAATATCTTTTACGCCCATACTTAAATTACCCCCCGCTATTTCAAGTATCAAAGAACAAGCGCGGTTCAAAGCAAAAATAACCATATCAGGGTCTGCATATCTTTCAAAACGAAAAGAGGCGTCTGTTTTTAATCCTAATCTTGATGAGGTTTTTCTTATAGACGATGGGTTAAACCATGCACTTTCAATAAATACTGTTTGTGTATCTTCTTTAATGCCGCTGTGCAATCCTCCCATAATTCCTGCAATACACATTGGTTCTTCGGCATTATATATCATTAAATCAAAAGCAGAAAGCTGATGCGTGGTATTGTCTAAAGTAACAAATTCTGTATCTTGAGGGGCGTTTCTTACAACAATTTTATTGCCTTTAATGGCTCTTATATCAAAAGCATGCAAAGGATGCCCTAATTCTATCATGACGTAATTTGTAATATCTACAATATTGTTGATAGGTCTGATGCCTACCGCATTCAATCTGTTTTGCAGCCATTGGGGAGAGGGTTCTACTTTAACACCATTAATTACAATTCCCGCATATCTTTTACAATCTTCTATGTTCTTGATTTCAATATCAATATCATAAGTTCCTGATGATTCCGGAAAATCTAAAGAGGCAGGAAAGTGTATACTCAAGTCGGCATATTTTTCAGGAAAGTGTGTTTTAAGATATGCTTTTAAATCTCTGGCAATTCCTATGTGTGAAGTAGCATCCCCTCTATTAGCAGTAATAGCAACGTCAATGATGGTATCTTTATATACCTTGAAATAATCGGCAGCAGCAATTCCAACAGGCACATCTGGCGGTAATACCATAATGCCTGAATGATCATCAGAAATGCCAAGTTCATCTGCGGCACATATCATACCTTCGCTTAGTTCTCCACGAATTTTTGATTTTTTAATTTCAATAGTGTCGCCAGAGAATGTGCATAATTTTGCCCCAACCAAAGCCACTAGTACTTTTTGTCCTATTTGTACATTGGGGGCTCCACAAACAATATTCAGAATTTTTTCATTACCGATGTGAACTTTTGTAAGTGATAATTTGTCTGCATTAGGATGCTTTTGTTTTTCTATTACTTCTCCCACCACTACATTGTCCAAGCCCTTATGAGATACAAATTCTGAAACAGATTCTGTTTCTAATCCTATTTCTGTAAGAATCTTAGCTATTTCAGAAGGATTTAAATCTATTGGTAATAATTCTTTTAATAATGTATAAGAGATTTTCATACGCTTATTTAATTCTAACTCTTGGATCTAAAAATCCATAAATAACATCAACTACCATGTTTGTGAAAACAAATATTGTTGCAAATATCAAAGTAGAACCCATTACTACTGGTAAATCATTTTTGGTAAGTGCCTCATAAACTTCATACCCAATCCCTTTCCAGTTAAAAATATATTCTACAAAAACAGCTCCGGCCATCAGTCCTGCAAACCACCCTGAAATAGCCGTAACAACAGGATTTAAGGCGTTTTTTAATGCATGTTTGAATATAATGGCATAAAAAGATAACCCTTTAGCTCTGGCGGTTCTTATATAATCTTGAGACATCACATCTAATAGTGAGCTTCTCATTAATTGAACCACAATGGCTAATGGACGAATACCAAGTGTAATAGCCGGAAGGATTAAATTTTTTATTTGTATTTTTTCTCCCTCCCACACATCTAACTCAAATAAACTGCCAGTAGGAGAAAGCCCGGTATAATCTCTTAAAACATACCCAAAAAGCCATGCAATAATTAATCCAATAAAAAAGGAAGGTGCGGCCATTCCTAATACTGAAAGCACAAGAGAAATTTTATCGTACCATGTGTTGAATTTTATAGCTGCCAAAATGCCAAGCAATATGCCAAGCACAGAAGAGATAATGATAGAAGAAAACGCCAGTACTGTTGTTTCGGGTAAGGTTTCTAAAATAATATCGGATACAGGTCTTTTGGTAATATATGATTTTCGTAAGTAGGGAACTTTAAGCACCACCTGGCTATCATCAACAGATAACAAGGATACACCTGAATATTTTTCTGAATCATAAAACCATGGTGATGTTTTATCATTTATTTTATGAAAAGAAATGGGGGAAAGATCATTAAGATATAATACATACTGCGTAAAAATAGGCAGGTCTAGTCCTAAATCTTTATGAATGGCTTCAATTTGTTCTTTATTAGCTCTTTGTCCAAGCATGATTGCGGCCGGATCGCCCGGTAATACATTAAAGAGGAAGAATATAGAAGTAATTACTCCCCATAATACAATGACAGAATAAATCAACTTGGACAAAATATATTTTCCCACAGGAATTAATTATGAGGGGCTAAAAGTAATAAAAGTTATTTAAACCATACTATAACAACGCAATAATAGAGTTTAATATAAAAGCATTTTCATTGATATTTCAGAAACTAATTTTTATCATTGCAATTTTACTTGCTATCTAATGTAAAGGTAAATACAGTTCCTTTGCCTAATTCACTTTGTACAGAAATGGTTTGTTTATGAGCTTCAATAATATGTTTTACTATGGCTAACCCTAATCCTGTTCCGCCTTGTTCTCTGCTTCTTCCTTTATCTACCCTATAAAATCTCTCAAATATTCTTGGTAAATGTTTTTCATCAATTCCAATGCCATTATCTGCAACAGAAATTAAAATTTTACCCTGCTCTTTTTTTATAGTAATAGTAGTTTTACCATTTTCTTTACCATATTTTACTGAGTTGGATAATAGATTGTTAAATACTTGCCTTATGCGGAATTTATCAGCGTTTGCAATAAAATACTCATTGGGTTCTTTGACGAGTTTAAATGTAATACCTTTGGCTTTTGCAACCAGCTCCATTTGCTCAAACACTTCATTGATGAGTTGTTCTAAATCAAAAAGTTCATAATCCAATATCATGGCTCCGCTTTCCAGTTGTGATATAGTTTCTAAATCATCTATGATATTAATCATCCTTTCAATGTTTTTATCTGTTTTTTTTAGATATTCTGAAAGTATTTCTTTATCATTCATAGCGTCATCTATCAGAGTAGATACATATCCTTGTATATTAAACAAGGGTGTTTTCAATTCATGAGACACATTGCCCAAATATTCTTTTCTGTAACTATCCAAATTTTTAAAGTACTCTTGTTCTTTTTTTCTCTCTTGAATAATATCACGAATAAACTCATCCAGTTGTTTTTTATTTTCAATAACTCCTGAACTTTTTTTTGAACTAAGTTCTTTTAGCTGCTCGTAAATATGTTGAACCATTTGTCTCTCGGAATATTTTTTAATAAAAAAAATCATCAATAAGCCGCCGGCAAAGACAAAACAAAAAGACAAAATACCTGCAAGCCAAAATGATGAAATAAAATAAAAACCAACAGATATCAAAAAAACCACCATGATTGAAAAAATGGCTGATGTGTAAAAAATTTTTTTCATTTTAATGAAAAACTTGAAAATATCCTTTTAGTTTTTTAGGCACAATACCTTTTAATCTGATTTCATTTACTATACACGTATAAAAATAGGTACCATCACTACATCTTTGATTCGTTTGTTTTACCGTGCCATCCCACTTAAAGTACGGGTCTGTCGTTTCATACAATAATTGTCCCCATCTGTTATATATTTTTAAGTCAATGCTCTTTATGTATTTAACTTTAATAGCCATAAAAAAATCATTGACCCCATCATTATTAAAGGTAACAACATTAGGCAATTCAAATTCAGGGCAATTATCTGTGCACACCGTATTAGATGTCTGTATTGGACTTTTGTTTCCCGAAGAATCTACAAACACAATAGCAAAACACCCTGCAATAGAAGCGGGATTATCAAATGTATAAACAGTATCATTCAAATTGAAAATAGAGTCCATCAGCGTGTAATTATTATCTTCTGTTGGTTTGTAATACAGGTAATATTTTATCACATCATCATTGCATTTTTGTCTTGGTTTATTCCATTTTAATTCTAATTTTCCTATATCACAATTACTTTTAATATTAAGTGAAGGAACACAGGGCGACGTTTTATCTAAAGGCATAGCACACAGTTCTTGCGAAAAATTGAGCAAGGGTTTTAATATAAAAGGATCGGTATAAGCGCCTTCAGTTTGTACTTTGTAACAATAGGTCTGATTATTTACCAACATACTGTCTTTAAAGTAATAATTATTAGTGGTACCAATCAGATTAAAAAACGATGTGGACGGGTCTTTTCTATAAATAGAATGCTTATAATTCATCCAGGGTACTGTACAATTCCATTGCAACTCTATTTTTCTGTCGTTTGGTATGGCTTTTAAGAAGACAGAAGTAGCTGGCCGTGAACTTGTAAATAGTGTATTGTTAGAATAAAATTCCACCTTATATTGATATTGATTAATTTGAGTGTTCAAGGTGGTAGAATTGATGGATAAGGTAGAAGGCATGGCTGCAAAATAAGGATAATTCATTGTGTTGATAAGGGAGTAGGTGCCACCCGGATATATTCTTTCATATACTTTTAAAGCATACGGTGAAGGATATAAAATAGTATCTACACCATTACTGCCTGCTATAGGATTCATCCACCTTACATACATATTCCCGGTAGACACTGATGTACTTTGAACATCAACATTTAATAGGATAGGTGTATCATATTTTAATTTTTGACATACTGAATTGCTTGCCATACTCACACTGCCATCTTTATGCAGTGCTACTACTAAATAACTATAATTAATGCCATGCACCAATCCTGCACCATTATTATTATCGGTAAAAGTAGTGATGGGGTACAAAGTTTTTCCAATATAACTATATCCCCAATAAGATGGTATTCCATTTTCACAATAAGAAGGTGTTCTATTATCACAAGAGTCCTTCCTGTATATGTGATATTCAATGACCGGGTTGTGAGTATTAGAAGCACAGTTACTATGATTCCAATTTAAGATAATGCTTGTTCCTACAGGCATGCCGGTAAGATTTTTAGGAGGAGGTGCCAATACACGAATAGAAAATACTGTATAGGTACTTAGTGTATTTTGTGAAAAACAATCTGATGTACTGTTTTTATCAGATGCTCTTAATATGACAAGATAAGGGTCTTTTCTAATATGCTGGCATTCAATAGTCCAAGAAAAATATCCGGTAATGGTAGCCGTTGAGGGAGTGGCAGAAAAGTTGGCTGTAGGACTTGGTGCAGCAAAGGGGCTTCCTACCGCTTCTAATTCTAAACTTCCTCCATCAGGATCTGTTACTACAATGGTTTTGCTAATCGTTGCAGGTACATTATCAGCTACTATACAGGTATCACTGATGCTTTGAAAAACAGGGGCATTATTATTACAAACACCTACCACAATTTGCATATCTCTCAAAACGTATCCTAATTTTTTCCATTCTCCATTGATATTTCTCCACTCATATATTTTGAAAGCAAAATTATATTCACCCTGCAATGTGGGCGAACACCAAGTAATAGTCCCATTAGCAGAATTCATAGTAAAAGAACCGGCATTTCCTATCTCATTGGGATAAGCATACCCCGGAATGGCCACTCCAATTTGACCCGTATTGTAATCTATTCCTCTACATTCTGTTAATTCATAAGATAAAGAATCTCCATCAGGGTCATAAGCCCCGGCATTAAATATCCAACATTTTCCTATACAAGCAAAATCCCTTGGAACAATTTTAAACTGTGGGGAATTGTTGATATAAGATTGATTAAAAACATCAGAAATGTTTAATAATGTTTCAATATAAAACACCTGATTTCCTGAGTTTGGTATATTAAGCACACCATTATTTCTCATAGGATCATACATACGCACTAAATACAAGCCGGGTGCTCCGTAAGAGTGGGTAACCGTATATGTGTTTACTTTATATCCCGCGCATATTAATTGTCCACAGGGAATATCTCCGCATGAGCAAATACCTTTTGGGCCATTATTCCGAGGAACCACTGCACTTGTTCCATCTCCAAAGTAAAGAGTATCGTAGCATCTGTCGGCAATATTGCTACCATCATTCATATACACCGTTATAGTAAACAGATATTTATATTTTTCATAAGGATTGGTAGAAAGCGGATTTCCAATGTATTTATAAGTAATTTCTCCGCCCCTATTATGTGTTGCAAAAACTTTAGAGACACAAAGCAACAACAACACACTATAAAAGAACAATCGCATTTTTTCAGACAAAGTTACAAAATATTTCAGGGAAAAATATTTACACACTTCCATATTTAAATAATTTTTTATTAAATTGGCAACCTAAAAAAGCAAAAAAACAAATGCCCCAAAAGCCACCTATACAACATATTGCTATTGCAGGAAATATTGGTTCAGGAAAAACAACTCTCACCAGTTTATTAGCCAAACATTATAAATGGACACCCCATTTTGAAGACGCTGATGACAACCCTTACCTGAACGATTTCTATGAAGATATGCAAAGGTGGGCTTTCAATCTACAAATATATTTTTTAAATAACCGATTTAATCAGATATTACAGATTAGGCAAGGTAAAAAAACAGTAGTACAAGACAGAACTATTTATGAAGATGCCTATATTTTTGCGCCTAATCTTTATGCGATGGGGTTAATGTCAAAAAGAGATTTTGACAACTATCTTTCATTATTTCAATTAATGGAACAACTTATTCAACACCCCGATTTAATTATCTACCTTAAAGCATCTGTACCTACCTTAGTAAAACAAATTCAAAAGAGAGGAAGAGAATATGAAAATAACATTCGTTTGGATTATTTGAAAAAACTCAACGAACGTTACGATAACTGGGCTGCATCGTATAATGGAGGAAAGCTCATTACTTTTGATATTGATGAATACAATTTTTTAGAAAAAAAAGAAGATTTTGCAAGAATGGTTCAAAGAATTGATTCTGAATTAAGCGGACTTTTTTAATAAGAACCTTTTATTTTAACCTCAAAACATACCATTTGAAAGCAAAAAATTATACAGAAAACGAATTTTTCAAAGAAAAATTTAACGAGTATCTTGATTTTTTTTCAAAAAAAAACTTTGAGTTTATTCTTGCTTATGATGGAGTTATTAATCAAGATACTATTTCAAAACTGGAATCAGAAATTGAAGAAAAAGTTTTATCCTATGAATTTCCCAAAAGTATTGTAAAAAAAATATTTTTTATTGCAGTCGAATTATTACAAAATCTTTTCATTCATGGTGCAGAAGACGATACCCACACCAAACATAATTTTATTATCATCACCAAAAATAACCATGAAATTATTATTCTAACTGCCAATCTTATACATAATCATCATGTCAATAAAATTAAAAACATTTTTGACACTATCAATGGATTTAAAACATACGATGAACTGAAAAAGTATTACATGGAACGTCTTGAAAATAATGACCTCAGCGACAAAGGCGGAGCAGGCCTGGGATTTATTACCATAGGGCTTAAAAGCCAACCACCTTTAGAATACTCATTTGAAAAAATCAATGATAAATTTTCTTATTTTCAGTTATCTGTGAAGTTATTTATAAATGATTAAAAAATTTTCCGTTCTGTTTTTGGCTTCATGGTATCCTACCCCGTTTAACTCTACACATGGCATTTTTATCCGGAATCATGCAAAAGCATTGTCTCAATACTGCAATGTAGTAGTAATATATGTTACCACCTCTGATGAAACATCAGAAATTGTATTAGAACACACTCAAACAGAAAATTTAAACGAATACATTCTTGTTTTTCCAAAATCCAAACTGTCATTTATCCGGTCATTCATTCACTTCATCAAATATTGTTATTATTACTTCAAATTATCTTTATTGGTAAAAAAACATTTTAATAAAATAGAGTTTGCCCAAATTAATGTGGTGTACCCTGTATCTTTATTTTTTCCAATAGTTAAATATATTCTCAGTATAAAAAATTACACCGTCTTTGAACAATGGACAGGATACTTAAAAGAAGATAATTTATACAAAGGATTATTAAGAAAATGGACTACTCAACGTGTCATTGCAAATGCAAGAAAAATTTGGTGCTTGTGTGAGTATCAAAAACATTCTATGGTAAACCATCATCACCTTTACGGAAATTATGACCTGCTCGGAAATGTGGTAAATACCGAAATTTTTGTGCCCATCAAAAAAAAAGATATTAAGAAAAAGAAAAGATTTTTACATGTTTCAACTTTAGATAATAGACAAAAAAACATTACCGGTATTCTTAATGTATTTAAAGAGATTGAAAATGAAGGGTATGATTTTGAACTAATTATCATTGGCGGTAAAGACGATTATTTGAAAAATGCTATCCATACAGCTCAAACCATCGGCTTGAAAAATGTTGTATTCAAAGGAACAGTACCACAGGAAGAACTACCTCACTATTATCAATCGGCAAATGCTCTGGTTATGTTCAGTAATTATGAAACTTTTTGTGTAGTTATTTACGAAGCATTAAGCTGTGGCACTTATGTCATTACCACTAATGTTGCAGATTTAGATAAAATTATTACAGAAAAATTTGGCACAATAGTATCCATTGGCAATGAAAAACAACTCAAGACCGCTATACTAAAAGTGCTCAACAATCCAATTGCTGACCATCAGGAAGAAGCACATCAACTAATAGTACAGCATTTTTCTGAAAAACAAATTGGTAAAAAACTTTTTGATTATTATTACACACTTATTACAACATCAATATGATAACGCATAGTCATTTGCATCAGGAAAAACACTTTCAAGGGTCTGAAATGCTCTCAGATATTGTAATTGGTATGAGCGATGGGCTTACGGTGCCTTTTGCCCTTGCAGCGGGAGTTAGTCAGGCAGGCGTTTCTAATTATGTCATCGTTACCGCTGTTATTGCAGAAATAGTAGCCGGTTCTATTGCTATGGGATTAGGGGGGTATCTGGCAGGTCAAACAGAAAGAGAACATTATTTTAATGAATTAAAGAGAGAATATGACGAAGTAGAACATTTACCTGAAAGAGAAAAACAAGAAATAAAAGATATTTTATCAAAATACAACATCAGTGCAACTGTACAAAATCAATTGGTAGAAGAATTAAGCCAAAACAAAGACAAATGGGTTGAGTTTATGATGCAATTTGAATTAGGATTAAGCGAACCTGATATTAACAGAGCTAAAAAGAGTGCATTGAATATTGGTTTAAGTTATATTGCCGGTGGCTTGGTACCTCTTATACCATACTTAATTACCAATACCCCACAGGAAGGATTTATGTGGTCGGTCATTCTTACCCTTATAGCATTATTAATATTTGGATATATAAAAAGTCGAATAACAGGGCAACACCCGCTAAAAGGAGCATTAAAAACAACCGTTGTTGGATTAATTGCTGCATTTGCAGCATATTTCGTAGCTAAATTGTTTTAAATAACTATCTTAATTATAATTATTTTTATTGTTAAACACTAAAAAATAAATGTTACTTTTGCACCCCTATCAAAAAACAAGATTATGTCAGAAGAGAAAAAAAACAACCCAGAGCAATTGCCTGCAGATGATCTGAATACCACCAATGAACCTAACGAACTACCAGAAAATGAAGAACTTCATGAAGAAAATATAGAATTTGAAGAAGTTTCTGCCTTATCCGAGCCATCAGCAAAATATTCATGGGAGTGGTTTCAATGGTACTATGAAAGCAACAAGCAAACTATCAATTATGTAGGTGGAGGATTGTTGCTTTTGATAGGTTTAATTATTGGATATAAATACTACTGGTTACCTTCAAAAGAAGCAGAAGCCGCAGATGAAATTTTTTATGCTCAATCCTTATTTGAACGAGATAGTTTTAACCTGGCATTAAAAGGTGGAGCCATGGTCAGGTATTCACAAGGCACTAAACCTATGATGGGATTTGAAAAAATTTATGAAGAATATAGTTATACCAAAACAGGCACATTAGCTGCATTTTATGCAGGAGTTTGTTACATGCACCTTGGAAAATATGAAGACGCCATTAGTTATTTTGAAAAATACGATTTGAACGATGAAATTTTTCAACCATTGGCTTACGGAAATATAGGCGATTCGTATGTGGAATTAAACAAATTAGACGAAGGTATTAAATATTACTTAAAAGCAGCCAATGAAAAAATAAACAACTTTACCACCCCACTCTTCTTAAAGAAGGCGGCTATTGTATACGAACAACAAAAGAATTACAAAGAAGCACTTCAGTTGTACGAAAGAATTAAAAAAGAATTTTCTTTAAGTAACGAAGCAAGAGATGTTGAAAAATACATTGCAAGGATAAATACTTATATTACAGAAACCAGTGGAAAATAACCCTTTATATGCTTACTTCCCACACCATACAAAATATTTATCCATTAAAAGATTTGGATAATGTAAAGGTGGGAATTGTACATACCCAATGGAACGAAAGATTGGTGGATATGATGTATTTTGATGCAGTAAGCACCTTTCAGCAATTGGGTATTAAAGAAAAAAACATTCAAAGCATCAAAGTGCCTGGTGCCATTGAAATTACTTATGCAGCAAAGAAATTAGCCGAAAAAAACAATCTATCCGGCATTCTTACTTTAGGATGCATTATAAAAGGAGATACGCCCCACTTTGATTATGTAGCCATGTCAGTTACACAAGGTATTACTCAACTTAATATCATACACACCATACCTTTTGTGTTTGGCATTTTAACCACCAACAACTATCAGCAAGCATTGGAAAGGGCATCTGTAAAGGGCAAGGAAGCGGCTATTACATTAATCAATATGATAGGTCTATCACAACAAATTTAAGATGTTTTATGCAAAATGTAGATGTATTGTTAGGACTTCAATGGGGAGACGAAGGAAAAGGAAAATTGGTAGATATTTTATCGCCCGCTTATGACATTATTGCCCGCTTTCAGGGAGGACCTAATGCCGGACACACATTAATCTTTAATGGTAAAAAACATGTTCTTCACACTATACCCAGTGGAATTTTCAGAGACACTATTATCAATTTAATTGGAAACGGTGTGGTCATAGACCCTCTTGTGCTTATCAACGAAATCAAAAACATTGAGCAACAAGGCATTGAAGTAAAAAATCGCCTGTTAATATCTAAAAGAGCACATTTGATTCTTCCGTCACACAGATGGTTAGATGCAGCCAGTGAAGCACTGAAAGGAAAAAACAAAATTGGTTCTACCTTAAAAGGCATTGGCCCTGCTTATATGGATAAAACCGGAAGAAATGGTTTAAGAATAGGAGATATAGAATTACCTGATTTTCAAGATAAATTCAACCAATTGTATCAAAAGCACTTACAACTACTCAAGTATTACAACTGGACTGAAATCAATGAAAATCAAATAAAAGAATGGTTTGAGAGTATTGAATACCTGAAACAACTGCAATTGGTGGATGGAGAGCATTATCTCAATTCTGCGATTAATCAGGGGAAAAAGATACTGGCCGAAGGAGCACAAGGAACCTTGTTAGATATTGATTTTGGAACCTACCCTTTTGTAACCTCTTCTAATACCATTACGGCGGGTGCCTGCACAGGACTTGGCGTATCCCCTAACAAAATTGGCAATGTAATTGGAATTTTCAAAGCATATTGTACAAGAGTAGGAAGTGGGCCATTTCCAACAGAACTCCATGATGATATTGGAGAAAAAATTCGCCAAACTGGTAAAGAGTTTGGCTCTACTACAGGGCGTCCAAGAAGAACAGGGTGGCTGGATTTACCAGCATTGAAATATGCTATTCAAATTAACGGCGTTCAGGAACTTATTATGATGAAAGCCGATGTATTATCTAATTTAGATACTATTAAAATTTGTACACACTATCATTACCAAAATCAGGTTATTGACCACCTGCCCTATAATTTGAACGATAATACTGTAAGCCCCATTTATCAGGAATTGAAAGGCTGGCAAAAAGATATTTCTCAATGCAAAACCAAAAGACAACTTCCAAAAGCTTTATTGAAATATATTGATTTTATTCAGGAAACCACCGGCGTAAAAATATCCTACCTTTCTGTTGGCCCTGATAGAGAACAAATTATTAAACTAAATTAAGTTGTTCTGGCTAAAATCCCATTCGGCATCTACAGAAAAACACATGAACATTGTTCATGTTATCAAAAATAACTCACTTCTTCAATCTGTATTAAGTGGATTGTTACTTACTCTTTCGTTTATCAATTATTTTTTCTTTTTGATATTTTTTGCTTTTGTCCCTCTGTTATACACGAGCAAAAGTTTCTTTGATAAAAAGCTGAGTGGTTTAAAGTTTATATTATTATGCTTCTTAAGCTTCCTGATATGGAACATTTTGACTACCTGGTGGATTTCGTTAGCCAGCATAGGTGGGGCTATCATGGCTATTGTAGCTAATAGTATACTCATGTCGGCGGTATTTACAACGCCCTTTTTTCTTCAACTAAAAAATAAAAAATCATTTCATCCATGGTGGTTATTGCCTTTTTGGATAAGCTTTGAATACCTTCATTTTCATTGGGATTTGATGTGGCCATGGTTAACGCTTGGGAATGTCTTTGCTTTCCAACCTTATATTATACAATGGTACGAACTTACCGGCACTTCAGGGGGTACGCTTTGGATTTTATCTGTGAATATACTTTTATTTCAAGTATTTTTATCTAATGAAACTCATTTATACTTACTCAAAAAAACATTGACATTATTAATTGTGCCCATACTTCTTTCTTTTAGTATCTATCTATTCAGGTCGAAAGAAGAATATAAAAACCAAGCCGCTTTGAATGTATTGATTGTACAACCTAATATAGACCCCTATAATGAGAAATTTTATATAGAACCGCTAACACAAGTACAAGACGTGTATCATCAAATAAAAAATTATTTGCACGATAGTATCCATCTTATTCTTTTACCTGAAACATTCATTACAGAAAATATTTATGAAGGGACCTCACAAATTATGTTACAACATGAAAGTTTAAAATTTCTGAAAGATAGTATTCTGAATAAATATCCTGATATAACCATCATCACAGGAGCTAATACATTTAAGTTTTACACCTCATCTGAAGAAATACCTTCTACAGCACGTTTGAATAGTGAAGGTATGTATTATGATATATTCAATACTGCATTGTGTATTTATAAAGATTCCGTTCAAATTTTTCACAAGTCCAAATTAGTTCCGGGTGTAGAAAAAATGCCTTATCCTGCTTTATTCAAACCATTGGAAAAACTGGCTATTGACTTGGGTGGTACAACGGGCAGTTTAGGAAGACAAAAACATCCTTCTTTGTTATATGTCCAAAATAAAATTGGAGTAGCTACCGTCATTTGCTATGAGAGTGTTTTTTCGGATTTTGTATCTCGTTTTTTCAAACTGGGAGCCAAGAGTTTATTGGTCATTACCAATGATGGCTGGTGGGGCAATACACCAGGTTACTTTCAACATTTTATTTTTGGAAGATTGCGCGCAATTGAAAACAGAACATACATTGCACGCTCTGCCAATACAGGCATTTCGGCTGTTATCAATCCTTTAGGTGAAATAGAACACCAAACAACATTCTGGAAAAAAGATGTTTTGAGTGTAAAAATTTATTTGAATAATAAAAAGACGATTTACTCTACCATTGGTGATATCATTTCTCCTATCAATGCATTATTTTTGTTATTTTTGATAATCCAATCTATATTCTATGGTTTTCACAGACCATCTTAATAGACAGGTTGTTCTGAAAAAATTTCCCCCTGAAAGAATCATTTCTCTTGTACCTTCTATTACTGAATTATTGGTTGAGTTAGGTTTAGAAAATAATTTAATTGGGATTACAAAGTTTTGTATTCATCCTGAACGTGTTTTCAGAACTAAAGAAAGAATAGGTGGTACTAAAAACCTGAATATAGAAAAAATAAAACACCTGCAACCCGATTTAATTATTGGAAACAAAGAAGAAAACGTAAAAGAACAAATCGAAGAATTAGAAAAACATTTTCCAGTATGGATGAGCGATGTAAAAACTTATGAAGATGCTCTTAA
This sequence comes from Bacteroidia bacterium, assembly GCA_026418315.1. Classification (GTDB taxonomy): domain Bacteria; phylum Bacteroidota; class Bacteroidia; order B-17B0; family Aurantibacillaceae; genus BPGX01. The sequence goes on along the minus strand of JAOABO010000010.1, from coordinate 5,178 downwards.
ATTGATAAAAGATATTGGCGAATTAACTAACACGCAAGAAAAAGCTTTTGAAATTATTGATGAGATTGAGCAAGCATATAAGAATTTGGAAAATTGCGATTACTATTTGAAAAACAAAAAAGCTATTTATTTGATTTGGTATCAACCCTACATAGCCGTAGGCAATAATACATTCATTCACAGTATGATGAATAAAGTAAAAATTTCAAATGCTGCTTCGCATAAAGAGAGATATTTTGAAATAAGTACTGAAGAAATGAAACAATTGCAACCCGATGTTATTTTATTATCCTCAGAGCCCTTTCCTTTTAAGGAAAAACATCAAGAAGAATTAAAACAAATATTGAACAATCAAATCAAAGTAATACTGGTAGATGGTGAAGTGTTTAGCTGGTATGGTGTAAGAATGAAGTATTTGCCAGAATACTTGCTGAAAATAGGAATGTAAAAGTTTATCTCTATCTCTTCAACATCTTGCTCCTCTTTATTAAATATCCCTGTAACACTTCGTGATAGTTATTTTTGATATCTACAGGAACAAAATCTATTTTGAATCTTTGACAATTTTCTTTCAACTCATTTAAAAAACTCTTCATTGTGTTTTGGAACAACTCTTTGTATTCCAATGATTGTAATTTGATTCTTTCTCCTGTTTCTAAATCTACAAATTCATAAGGACGGTTTTCAAATTCAAACTCTACTTCTGTATCATAATCCAATACATGAAATACAATTACATCATGTTTTTTATACTTTAAGTGTTGTAATGCGTGCAATAAATCATCTGAATGATATAACATATCGCTGAAAATAATGACCAAAGAACGTTGATGAATCATTTCTGCAATTTGATGAAGGGTATTGGTAATGTTTGTTTTTCTGAATAAAGATTTATTGGCATTGTTGAGCAAATCAGAAAGTATGGAATATACATATTGTATGTGTGTATGATTAAGCTTAGCGGGTAAGTGATTTTCAATAACATCTGAACACAAGGTAATGCCCACACCATCTCTTTGTTGAGTCATTAAATGTACTAGTGCTGCTGCTGCATAAATGGAAAAAGATAATTTATTTTGTTCTTTATCTTTTGGATAAAGCATAGAAGAAGAAACATCTATTATTATCTGGCATCTTAAATTAGTTTCTTCCTCATATTTTTTTTGATATAACTTTTCTGTACGGGCATACAATTTCCAATCAATATGACGAATAGATTCTCCGGTATTATACATCTTATGCTCAGCAAATTCTACCGAGTATCCATGCATAGGACTTTTGTGCCCACCAATTAAAAACCCTTTTACAATTTCTTTGGCTTTCAGTTCCAGCAATTTAATTCCCTGTATTTCTTCTTTAAGGTTTTTCATAGCCCCAAAGTACTAAATAATTCACAAACCATAAATTTACTAACTTTGCACTAATTAATATAGAATTTTTTTGCAAAATTATTTAGTCAATGAGTGACCTTATCAAACACGAATGCGGCATTGCTCTTGTTCGCCTTAAAAAACCTCTTTCATACTACAAAGAAAAATATGGCACTGCAAGGTATGGCTTACATAAGTTGTACCAACTCATGGAAAAGCAAATCAACAGGGGGCAGGATGGTGCAGGTGTTGCTACTGTCAAATTAAATATGCCGCCTGGTACTAATTATATTGACCGCCTTCGGTCTGTTGCACCTAAAGCTACTCAGGATATTTTTCAGCAAATTCATCAACTATTTTTAGATGCTTCTCGTAAGCATCCAAAGGAGTATCCAAATGCAGAATGGCAAAAACACAATATACCCTTCCTTGGGGAAGTGATGATGGGGCATTTGCGTTATGGCACCTATGGAAAAAACACTATTCATGCCTGTCATCCGTTTTACAGAAAAAACAACTGGAAAGCACGAAATTTATTACTGGCTGGAAATTTTAATCTTACTAATGTAGATGAACTTTTTCAACATCTTATAGAATTAGGTCAATGCCCTTCTGAAAAAAACGACACCGTTACGGCCATGGAAAAAATCGGACACTTTATTGACAAAGAAAACGAAAGAATATTCAAGACCTACAAAGAACAAGGTTTAAACAACTATGACATCTCTCTTCGCATTCAGGAAGAAATGAATATACAATCCATATTGTACGAAAGTTCCAAAAAATGGGATGGTGGCTATGCAATGGTTGGTATTATTGGGCACGGAGATGCTTTTGTAATGCGAGACCCTCATGGCATTCGCCCCGCATTTTATTATGATGATGAAGAAGTGGTAGTGGCCGCCAGCGAAAGACCTGTTATTCAATCTGTTTTTAATGTGCCTTATCAGACAATAAAAGAAATTCAACCCGGCAATGCTTTAATAGTAAAAGCAAACGGACATGTTTCCGAACAAAACATATTGCCTTCAACCAAAAAAACATCCTGCTCTTTTGAGAGAATTTATTTTTCAAGAGGAAATGATGCAGATATTTATCAGGAGAGAAGAGAATTAGGTAAAAACCTGGCCCCTAAAATTTGGGAAACCATAAAAGGAGATGTAGCCAATACCGTCTTTTCTTACATTCCCAATACTGCTGAAATCGCTTTTGGCGGGCTCATAGATGGAATAGAAGAAATTTTGAATAAACAAAAATTGCAGATGTTAGAAAAATGTAAGAGTGAGCCAGACAAAATAAACGTTTTGAATATCCGCCCAAGAGTGCATAAAATAATTTGGAAAGACGTAAAACAAAGAACATTTATTACTGATGATGAAAACAGAGATGTAATTGTAGATTTAGGGTATGATGTAACTTATAATCATGTGAAAAATACAGATACATTGGTTGTATTAGACGATAGCATTGTAAGAGGCACTACTTTGAAAAAAAATATTTTAAGAACTTTGGCAAAACTAAACCCCAAAAAAATTATTGTTGTTTCATCTGCACCACAAATTCGCTATCCTGATTGTTATGGCATAGACATGTCTATTCTCGGGCATTTTGTGGCATTCATTGCTGCCATTGAATTGCTCAAAGAGCAAGGAAAATCAGAATTGATAAAAGAACTTTATCAAAGAGCAAAATCAGAAATACAGAAAAACAAGGAAGAACAAGTGAACTTAGTAAAAGAAATATACAACCCTTTCACTGCCGAAGAAATTTCAAAAAAAATTGCAGAAATAGTAAAACCCGATGAACTCAATTGTGAACTGGAAATTATTTATCAAAGCATTGAAGGGCTGCACCGTTCCTGCCCTCATCATACCGGCGACTGGTATTTTACAGGCGACTATCCTACCCCCGGCGGAAATAAAGTTGCTAATCGTTCTTTTATCAACTTCATAGAAGGAAAATATGAACGTGCATATTGATATGAATGCATTAAAAGACAATCTACAAAAACTAAAAAATCAAATACCCACAGATATAACTATTATAGCCGTATCTAAATTTCAACCCATAGAAAAAATTAAAGCACTATACGATACAGGACACAGGGATTTTGGAGAAAACTATGTACAGGAACTTGTAGAAAAATATGAACAATTGCCTAAAGATATTCGCTGGCATTTCGTTGGCCATCTGCAATCCAATAAAGTGAAATACATTGCATCATTTATTCATCTTATTCACGGTGTAGATAATTTAAAATTACTTAAAGAAATCAATAAACAAGCTGCCAAATACAACAGAACTGTTTCATGCTTGTTGCAAATTCACATTGCAAAAGAAGAAACCAAATTTGGTTTAAGTAAAGAAGAATACTTTCAACTTATTTCTTCTGAAGAATTAAAGGCATTGAAAAACATAAAAATAATCGGACTCATGGGCATGGCTACCAATACCGATAATCAGGAACAAATCAAAAAAGAATTTACAGAACTAAAAGAACTTTTTGATTATACACAAAAACACAATCATTCAGAAATCATTCAAATGCAGGTATTGAGTATGGGAATGAGTAATGATTATTCTATAGCGATTGAATGCGGAAGCAATATGATTCGAATAGGAACCCTGATATTTGGAGAAAGGAAATCCATCCATAAAATTTAATCATGTCAGGTAATACATTTGGAAAAATATTTAAATTACATACTTTTGGAGAAAGTCATGGGAAAGCCATTGGGGGCATCATCGATGGCTGCCCTGCCGGATTGAAATTAGATGCGGAGTTTATACAATACGAATTGGCTCGCAGAAAAACCAATCAAGGATTGTGGACTTCTCCAAGGAACGAACCAGACGAGCTACAGTTTTTGTCCGGAGTTTTTGAAGGCATAACATTAGGTACACCCATTGCTTTTATTGTGGAAAATAAAAATCAAAATCCTGCTGATTACGAGCATCTCAAAAATGTTTATAGGCCATCACATGCCGATTATACTTATGAACAAAAGTATGGAATCAGAGATTATAGAGGCGGAGGCAGAAGTTCTGCAAGAGAAACAGTAGCAAGAGTAGTGGGAGGAGCTATTGCTAAATTGTTGCTTAAAACACAAAGTATAGAAATACTTGCCTTTGTGTCAAAAATAAAAAACATTCATATTGATTATGATGTGAACAAAATTAGTACGGAACAAATTGAAAAAAATCCCTTTCGTTGTCCAAGCCATCATAAAGACCAAGAAATTCAGGATATTATCAAGTTGGCAAAAAAAACAGGAGATACCATTGGAGGAGTTATTACCTGTGTTGTAAAAAATGTCCCGGCGGGTTGGGGAGAACCTGTATTTGATAAATTAAACGCCGTATTGGCTCATGCACTTTTTAGTATCAATGCCGTTAAAGGAGTAGAATTTGGAAATGGTTTTGGTATAGTTGAAAAATTTGGAAGTGAAGCAAATGATGAAATGTTTGTTGAAAACAATCGTATTCAGTTTCGTACTAATTACAGCGGCGGAATTCAGGGAGGGATAAGCAATGGAAATGATATTGTGATGCATGTTGCCTTTAAGCCCATATCTTCTGTAAAAAAACAACAACACACCGTTTCTTCTCAAAAAGAAAATGTAACCATTCAAGTAGAAGGCAGACACGATGTGATGATACTGCCACGTGCAGTCCCTATTGTAGAAAGTATGGTAGCATTAGTACTGGCAGATATGTATTTAATAAGCAGAACCAATCAATTATGAAAAAATACTCGTTGAGTTTTTATTTTTTAATTTCTTTTGTAGAAGGTGGAATGATGTTGCTG
>JAOABO010000109.1 GCA_026418315.1 Bacteroidia bacterium | reverse complement strand
ATAGTAGTTGGAGTTGAAATCGCGATTCCTAACCATCCTCCGCTAGTTATCCTCATTTGTTCTGTATTATTGGTTTTGAAAACCAAATCCACATTATCAGTTGTACCAATGAAATGAGTTCCTGCTGTTGTTCCTGCATTACCGTTAATAAGCCAAGAATCTGCTGGCGTATTACCTACTAGGAGCTTAGCCCATCTTGTACCATTCCAATAGTAATATCCAACCCCCATGGCGCCTGTACCGGCTATGCCTGCATTCGTATTATATACCAGCATAGAAGCAGTTCCACCAGGGGGGCCTCCTGTTAAACCATAAGTTGTAGTATTAGATAAGCTCACACGAGGAATTAATACACCTTTATCTGTAAAATTCACATCCAATCCTGCATCACCAGCAGGTGCTACTCCTGTAGCAGAAATGCCTACGTTTTGGGCTACTGAAGTTTGCCAATTAAGAAGTACTAATAAGACACCTGAAAGTAAATAATGTAGTTTTGTTTTCATACTTGTAAAAGTTTGAATACAAATGTAAGCATTATTTTGCTAATGATACAAGTTTTTTTTGGGGTATTGTTTATTTTTTTATTAAAGAGCAGTTTTTATTGATTGAACCCGCTCATTGAATGAGTAAAGCCATTTATTTAAACGGGCTCTTTATTGTTTTTTACCAGTTATTAAATGCTCTGTTAAATATATCTTCTGTGAGTTGACGAAAAATTTCAGTCAGTAAGGTATTTTCTACTTCTGATATGTTTTTGGTGCCGTCATAATCGGCATAACGGGTAAAGCTTTGTTCAAAACTTTTAGAGGGATCATAAGGATTGACATATTTGACAAATACACTGATGGTAAGCCGGTTTTGAGCGGGTTTATCTCCACCTTGAATAGCAACAGGGCTTACAATATAATCAGACACATAGCCACTGAACTGCAAATCGCCATTTTTAGGAACTAAAGACAGGTTGGTTTGAGATTGTAAAACGTCTCTGAGTTTTTCGGTGAATTTTTGAGGCACATGAGGACCTGCAATAGTAGTTTGATTGCCAAAATATTCTACCGATACGGTTTTGGCTTCGGGCGGAATGGTGGCTCCACTCAAAGACATTTTTACTTTACAGGCAGATAAAATAACAATGCCTATGATGATATGTGCCCACCACCAACGCATTAAAATTCGCAATTTTTGGGCGTACGCGGAAATGGAATAACATCCCGGATATTACTCATGCCTGTTACAAACTGTACCAATCGTTCAAAACCGAGTCCAAAGCCGGAGTGGGGCACTGTTCCGAAACGACGAGTGTCTAAGTACCAATACATGTCTTTTGCTGAAATACGCATTTCCTTCATTCTTTGTTCTAATTTATCCAAACGTTCTTCTCTTTGCGAACCACCAATGATTTCGCCAATACCGGGAAATAAAATATCCATGGCTCGTACGGTTTTATCATCATCATTCTGACGCATATAAAATGCTTTAATGGCTTTGGGATAATCAGTAAGAATAACGGGTTTATTAAATTCTTTTTCTACCAAATAGCGTTCGTGTTCGGTTTGTAAATCCATACCCCATTGTACAGGAAACTGAAATTTTTTCTTTTTGTTGTACGATGAGTTTTCCAGAATATCAATGGCTTGAGTATAAGTTAATCGTTCAAAAGATTCTTTGATACAAAAGTTGAGTTTTTCTAACAAAGGCATACTGCTTCGTTCATTTTGTGGCTTTTGTTTTTCTTCCTCTGATTGTCTTTGTTGTAAAAATTCCAGTTCATCCGGAAAGTTGTTGAAAGCATATTGAATGAGATATTTCAGCATATCTTCTGCAAGGTCCATATTATCGGGCAGTTCATAAAAAGCCATTTCGGGTTCAATCATCCAGAATTCAGCCAAATGACGTGGTGTATTGGAATTTTCTGCTCTGAAGGTAGGACCAAAGGTGTACACTTTGGAAAAAGCCATGGCAGCCAACTCTGCTTCTAATTGTCCGGATACAGTAAGATTAGCGGGTTTACCAAAAAAATCTTCTGAAAAATCGACTTCGCCTGTTTCAGTTTTGGGAATGTTGTTTAAGTTGAGGGTAGTAACCTGAAAGAGTTCTCCGGCTCCTTCTGCATCAGATGCTGTAATTATAGGTGAGTGTATATAAACAAAACCGTGTTGCTGAAAATATTGATGGATAGCAAAAGCCAAGCCACTGCGAACTTTAAATACAGATTGAAAGGTGGTGGTGCGCATGCGAAGATGAGCAATTTCACGCAAAAATTCCAGTGAGTGTTTTTTGGGCTGAAGGGGATATTCTTCGGGGCTGCATTCACCAATAATATCAAGGGCTTCTGCTACTACTTCATGAGTTTGACCTTTACCTAAAGAAGGAACAAGCTTGCCGGTTACTGTAATGGAAGTGCCGGTGTGAATTTTTTTGAGTAGCTCTTCAGGAAAATTTTGAAAATCCACTACTATCTGTAAATTTTTGATAGTAGAGCCATCGTTCAGCGAAATGAATTGATTATTACGAAAAGTGCGTACCCACCCGGAAACTTTTACGGTTTGGGACTGAGGTGTCAGTTGCAAAATGTTTTTGATAAGAATTGGTTTCATAGTCATTCAACTTTCTTTCTTTTTAGTATCAAAAAAATGCCAATTAAAATAAAGGGTATGCTTAAAATTTGTCCCATATTGATAGGTAAAGCGTTTTCAAATGCTTCCTGATTTTCCTTTAAGAATTCAATGCCAAAACGGAAACTAAAAAGTAATACGCAAAAAAGCCCAAACAGATAGCCGGGCGCATAATTATTTCTTTTGTTTTTCCAAAGATAAGCCATTAGTACAAACAACAAGCCCGCATAAATAGCTTCGTACAGTTGTGACGGATGACGAGGCAGGTCATCGACACTTGCAAAAATAAAAGCAAAGGGCAAGGTAGTGGGTTTGCCTATAATTTCGGAATTCATCAGATTACCAATGCGAATGAGCATACCGGCCAATGGTACTACAATCACAATGCGGTCTAATAACCACCATATATTTTCCTTTGTTTTTTTGGTAAACAGCCATATAGCAGTTAAAATACCAATAGCGCCGCCGTGGCTGGCTAATCCACCTTCGTATATTTTTAAAATATCCAAAGGATGTGTCAGATAATATTGAGCATCGTAAAACAAACAGTGCCCCAACCGCGCACCAATAATAGTGCCCAGAATGATGTAGAGGGTCAGATTATCCAAATCTTCTAATTTTTTGCCTTCGGCTTTATACACCCGGCTTAAGACAAAATGAGATAAAATAAAACCCAAAGCCCACATGAAGCCGTACCATCTAACCGGCCAGTCAATAAGGGGAATAGTAAAAATTTCGGGTGAGGGGTTCCAGTAAATGTAAGCAGAAAGCATTAAAAGAATATTAATTTAAATTAACTACATCAAGCACAACCAGCAAGGCAAAGATAACAGCACCAATAAGTAAAAGATGTAAAATTAAGTCAATCCAAAAATTGGTGGTTAGTTTTTTACCATCGTGTAAATAGATAGCAATCAGGCATAGAACAGGGAAAATAGCCAATATGACCCAAATTATTCTATCATCATCAGAAGGTTGAGATGCAGATGAATTGTAGAAATGATGTGCCTTGTGAATGGGTAGTATTTGGGACATATCTGAATAATCGTTGTACACTGTATTTTTTTGAGATGAACTTTTATTTTTTAAACTAGCTGATAGAGAATGATGGGTGTTTTGGGCGGTTGTTGGTTTATGAAAGTCAGCGATTGCAGTAAGTGGCTGGTTATGAGTATTCTGATTATGATTGATCAAATCAGTTGATTCATAGTTATTAAAGTAAACAGAATGAGATTTTTGTGATGCATCAGAAACCTTGTTTGATGAATGAGTTTTATTGGTTGATGTAATGGTTTCAAAATACACTCCCTTTGTATATTTTCTTTTTAGAAAATGGTTGTTCAAAGAACAGGAAGTAAGGATGGTAAGCAAAGTCAATGAAAGCAAATGTTTTTTCATAGTTTTTAATTTTACTGCCCAAATTTGCAAAAAAAAATTCAATTACTTTGAATCAAAAAAAATGAAAGCATTTATTTTGAATAAGGGTAATTAAACAACGAATTTAATTAGAATATTTTTTTAATTGAAACAAAGAGTAACACATTGCATAATTGGAATACGCTAACGTGCTTGGTTATTGTCCGTTATCAGGTATATTGTTTGGCATGATAAAGTCAGATTCACTGCTTTCATCTTCGTGTTCTACAACCGTTACAGCAGCTATTTCATCACTTTCTTCCAGATTAATCAATCTTACACCTTGTGTGTTTCTGCCCATTACCCTTACATCTTTTACGCTTAAACGAATGGTAATACCGTTTTTTGTTATAATCATCAGGTCATCATTATCAGTTACTAGTTTGATACCCACCAAAAATCCTGTTTTATCTGTAATATTGATGGTTTTAACACCTTTTCCGCCACGATTGGTAATTCTGTACTCATCTATTTCAGAACGTTTACCATAGCCCTTTTCACTGACTACCATTACATTTTTGGCATTATCATCAATGGCTATCATGCCTATCACTTCATTGTCTGTACCTGAAAAATCGTTGTCTTCCAAATCAATGCCAATTACACCGCTGGCATTTCTACCCATTGCCCGCACTTTTTCTTCTTTGAAGCGGCATACTTTTCCAAATTTAGAGGCAATCATAATTTCGCAGTTTCCGTTGGTGAGTGCAGCTTCTATGAGTTGGTCGCCTTCTTTTACATTGACTGCAATAATACCATTGGTACGCGGGCGGGAGTATTCTTCCAACACAGTTTTTTTGATAATGCCTTTTTTGGTACACAATACAATGTAGTGTTGGTGTATGTATTGCTCATTACTGAGGTTGTCTACGTTGATATAAGCACGGATTTTATCGTCTTGTTCTATGGCAATTAAGTTTTGAATAGGTCTTCCTTTGCTTTGTTTATTTCCTTCAGGAATGTCAAATACGCGTAGCCAATAACATTTACCTTTTTCAGTAAATAGTAATAAATAATTGTGGTTGGTAGCAATAAACATGTGTTCTACAAAGTCCTCTTCGCGGGTGGCTACGCCTTTGCTGCCTCTGCCGCCACGGTTTTGTTTGCGGTATTCGTCTAAATTTGTTCTTTTAATATAACCTAAATGAGAAATGGTAATAACCACTGCTTCATCAGGAATAATGTCTTCCATGCGAATTTCATCGGCGGCATATATCAATTCGGTACGACGTGCATCACCGTATTTTTCCTTAATTTCCAACAGTTCATCAGTTACAATTTGCTTTTGTAGGTTCTTATCTGCTAATACATTTTTGTAATACTCAATTTTCTTCATTAGTTCATCGTATTCTTCTTTCAGTTTATCTCTTTCTAACCCGGTGAGTGTTCTTAATCTCATGTCCAGTATGGCTCGGGCTTGTATGTCGGTAAGGGAAAATTTACTTATCAGTTCTTCTTTGGCAATGTCCGGTGTTTCACTTTCGCGAATGATTCTGATCACTTCGTCTAAATGGTCAATAGCAATGAGTAATCCTTGCAATATGTGGGCTCTTTTTTCTGCTTGTTCTAATTCATATTGTGTGCGTCGAACTACTACTTCTATGCGGTGTAACACAAAATAATGAATGAGATCTTTTAAGTTTAAGAGTTTGGGCCGTCCATTGACCAATACCACATTATTGATATTAAAATAAGATTGTAACGCAGAATATTTATAGAGATTATTCAGGACCACTTGAGGGTTGGCGTCTTTTTTAAGTTCATATACTACACGAATGCCTTCTCTGTTACTTTCATCGCGTATTTCACTAATGCCT
>JAOABO010000108.1 GCA_026418315.1 Bacteroidia bacterium | reverse complement strand
TATTTGTTCACAATGTAAAGCAGATCGATAAGCACCTGTATCAATTTTTGCTTCTACATGATACAATTTTAATTCAGGAAAATCCACAAACTCCCGCCTACCTATAACATTTTTTTCTTTTTTCTTTGATATCATTTCTACAAAATTAATCATTTTTTTATGTACCCGTTCAATATATTACATTTACATTTGCCCAAAAATAAGGATATGAAAAAGATACTGATTGTCTTTTTAATAATTACCCAATATGCTTTTTCTCAAAACAAAAATAATACTCCTAAATTGGTCATTGGCATTGTGGTAGATCAAATGCGATACGATTATTTAATAAAATTTCAAAATAATTTTACCAAGGGTGGTTTTCTAAAATTAATGAATGAAGGAATTTTTTTAAAGAATGTTCATTACAATTATATTCCAACTTACACAGCCCCTGGTCATGCAAGCATTTATACCGGAACCACTCCACGCTATCATCAAATTATTGCCAACGACTGGTACGATAAAAAAAAGAAAAAAAATATTTACTGTGTAAAAGATGAAACTGTATATCCTATAGGTACAAATAATGATTACGGAAAAATGTCTCCTATACATTTATTATCCTCCACCATTACCGATGAACTAAAGCTACTCAATAAAAGCAAAAGTAAAGTCATATCCATTTCTCTTAAGGATCGCTCTGCCATATTACCTGGTGGGCATCTTGCAGATGCCGCTTATTGGTGGGATGAACAAACAGGAAATTTTATTTCATCTTCATTTTATATGCAACAACTTCCTGAATGGATAAATACATTCAATAATCAGAAACTTCCTGAACAGTATCTGCAAAAAAACTGGACTCTGCTTCTTAAAAAAGAAAAATACCTATCCACTTTACCCGACAGCAATCAATATGAAAAACCTTTATCCAACGACTCTTTACCAAAATTTCCTTATGATTTTTCTAAGTTTTTAAAGAACAAAAAACTAAATGTATTAAAATATACTCCTTATGGAAACAGCATTTTGATTGACTTAGCAAAAGAATGCATTATCAATGAAAAATTAGGGAAAAGTGCATCTACAGATTTTTTATGTATCAGTTTTTCTTCTACCGACTATATAGGACATTTATACGGAACAGAAGCACTGGAAACAGAAGACACCTATTACCGGCTGGATAGAGATTTCAACAACTTTATCAGTTTTTTAGATAAAAACATAGGTAAAGATAACTATCTGATTTTTTTGACGGCAGACCACGCAGCCGCCATCAATACCCAATATTTAAAGGACAATAACTTTAATGTTCATTACTTTAACGAAGAAAAATTCAAACACAATCTGAAATTATATTTGTTTCAAAAATACAATGATTCAAGTATAGTATCTGAAGTTATCAATGAACAAATTTATCTCAATCATGATATCATCCAATTATTAAAAATAAACGAGCTGGAACTAAAAAGAGAAATTGAAAAATTTTGTTTACAACAACCGGAAATAGCCGAAGTATTTTTGAAAGAAGACCTGAAAAAAAGTAATATCAAAGAGTATTCTTTATATGAATTGGTGGCCAATGGTTTTTCACCTTCTAAAAGCGGTGATATAGCTTTGGTATTACACCCCGAATATATGAATTATTCTGAAAAGGGCACTACACACGGAAGCGCATACAACTATGACACTCATGTTCCTCTCATCTTTTACGGATTTAAAAACAAATCACTTCAAAGCACCCGGTTTTACAGAATTACACAAATTGCTCCCACATTATCTTTTTTACTCAATATTAATATTCCTAATGCCTGCTTTGATGAACCTATAGAAGAAGTATTGAATAATATAAACATTCCCACTCCATTATACCAAGACACACACAATCAATGACGCTTTGTCTGTTACACATTGAAATAATACAAACCATTATCCGCAATTAAACTTTATTAATGCTTTCAACCAAAAATTGTAAAGCATATTTATAACTATTCAGCCCCATGCCTGCGACAATGGCTTTGCAATAAGGCGATAGATAAGAATGTTGTCTATATTTTTCTCTTGCATAAATATTGGTAATGTGCACTTCTACAACTGGTATTTTAATGTATGCAAGACAATCGGCTAAAGCAATAGAGGTGTGCGTATAAGCACCGGCATTAATGATAATTCCGTTCATTACATTGTTCCACTCCTGTAGTTTATCTATCAATACTCCTTCTATGTTGCTTTGAAAATAAAATAATTCTGCATTATCAAATAAACCCTTTAAATCTTGTAAGTAATTTTCAAAAGAAATATTGCCATACAATTTTTTTTCTCTTGTCCCTAACATATTCAGATTAGGTCCATTTAAAATGCCAATTTTGATTTGCATCAATCCGTTTTTTTTATCAAAAGTTTTTCTCCAATAACAACTTTATGATTCAAAGGCACATTATTCAACTGTGCCAACTGCTTTATATCAATATTATATTTTTTAGCAATTGAATAAATAGTTTCGCCTTTTTTTACAATATGATAAAGATCATTTGAAGTGTTATTTTTTTCTGATTGAGCCGTATCGTTTTTTTCAATACTGCCTTTATTTTCAGCCAGTACAACAGTAGTAGAATGATTCTTGTTTTGAACAGGTTTGTATATAATCAAATTTTTACCGGGTTTGATGCCTCTTTTGCCAACAAAGTTCCACATTTTAATATCGCTTACTGTTATTCCATATTTTTTTGCAATGGATTTCAGAGTTTCTCCTTTTTTTACTTTGTGTACAATTTTCTCTTCCTGCGTATTGAAGTCCTGATAAGTTTGAGAATTTTTTTTCTGAGATTGTATAAATGCATAAATTTCTTCTTCATTACTCAAAAAAAGAGAGATTTTTTCTTTTGGCAATGTAAGAATGTGTCCACCTTCCGGAATAATGTTTTGACGGTACTGCGGATTAAAATAAATAATTTCTTCTACAGGAACATCTAATAGTTGAGAAATTTGCTGAAAACTCATAGATTCTTTTAATACTACAGTATCTAACTCAAAATAATTTTTCTTTGGAATAGTTGGCAGAATATTATGCTCTGAATAATAATTCATCACATAATTAGCAGCAATAAAAGCAGGAACATACCCTTGAGTTTCTTTTGGTAAGTAGGGGCGAATTTCCCAATACGTAGTTTTTCCTCCGCTTCTTCTTATGGCTTTGCTAATTGTACCGGGTCCTGCATTGTACGCTGCAAGCACCATTTGCCAATCTTTGAATATACTATAAAGATATTTCAAATACTCAGCAGCAGCTATTGTAGATTTATACGGATCGCATCTTTCATCTATGTAAGAAGTTATTTTAAGTCCAAACAGTTTTCCTGTAGGATACATAAATTGCCATAATCCCTGAGCACCGGCACGGGAACGCGCATTTGGATTTAATGCCGATTCAATAACCGCCAGATGTTTTAATTCCAGTGGTAAATTATACTTATCCAATACCTGCTCAAACATGGGATAATATAATTGTGACAGTCCTATCAGCCGGCTCAGTAAATCTCTTTTTTTAATCGTATATAAATCAATGTATGCTTTTACATGAATGTTATAAATCAAGTCAAATGGTGAATGCACATTCAATTTTGCAAGTCGTGCCTCATATACATTATCGTCATATATCGGAACACTATCAGGGGAAAAATGGTATTTATTGTTCTTATTAAACCCCGATTTCTGAAACATCACATCTAATACTTTTTTATTATACAAACTATCTAACATGGCCGCAATCGGATCATCTTCATGTAATACAGCTTGTGAAAAAACAATAAACGGAAAAAATATTAATATGTATATAACCCTTTTCATTACAAAAATTCTTTGAGTACAAATAAATATCTTATTTTTTTAAGATACAAATATTTTACGAAATAATTCATTGAATCTATCTCCTTTTTATTTGAATGCTCATTATTTTATATGAGTGGACAATATCCTGCTCTAAATATTTATATGTAATTGAAAATCAATAAATTAATGCAAATTAAATTTAAATATCTGATAATCAATAACTTATTATTAATTCATCTAAATGTTACATTTTTTCACTCAATAAATTGCCCTATTCACTCAAAAAAATGGCACTTTTATTAGAAAAATAAAGTTTATTAAAAAATTTAAATCATTGAAAATCAATAATATATCAATAAAACTGTAACTTTTTGAAGATACTATCGTTATATTAAGTAAATTCCCCGCCAAAATGAAAGCAATTTCAAAACATCATATCAGCGATACCGAAATGGCGGAAGAGTTCAATATTATTGAACGGGCTAAAACAGACATTGATGAATTTAAACCTTTATACCACAAGTACTACAATGAAATAAAAAAAAGTGTTGAAAATACTTTGTTTGTTAATTATGCCATTAAAAATGAAGAACTTACAAAAGATATTACCGCATCTGTTTTTGAAAGCGCTTTGACAAAGTTGCATCAATATAAAATCATTAACGGTATCCCCTTTAAAAGTTGGTTATACCGCATCATGCAAAATGAAATAGCCAGTTACATCCGAAAATCTGCTACCAGAGAAAAACACGAAAAATTCGTTGGGCAACTCATTCCCAAATACGATGAAATTCATACTTCATATTCTATGTCTCCTACTGAAGATGCTAAATTAAATCACTTAAAAAAATATTTACCCAAACTTAGACAAAACGACCAATTGCTTTTACAATATCGCTTTTTCAATGATTATTCATATAAAGAAATTTCAAAAATTATGGGATTAAGCGAGAATAACCTTCGTACCCGCATGACCCGATTACTCAAAAAAATTCAAAATTACATTGAAAATAAAAGTGCCTAATTTTCTTAATTCTTAAAAATTTTTCCGTCCATTTGTTTTTCTATCTGATTCGTAATTTCAATAAATTGATAGTAAGAGAGTTGCTCAGGTCTTTTATCCTTGTAAAGAAACTCTATTTCACCTCCAAATTTTTTCAAACTATTTCTTAAAGTTTTTCGTCTTTGATTAAAAGCTGTTTTTACCACATCAAAAAAAACATGTTCATTAAAGCCGTACTCTTTTTTCATTTTATTTTTCAATAACACCACAGCCGACTTCACCTTTGGAGGAGGGTTAAAACTTCCTTCATTGACAGTAAATAGATATTCAGTTTCAAAATAGGTCTGTAATAAAACACTCAATATTCCATAATCCTTGTTATGAGGTGCAGCACATATTCTTTTTGCCACTTCTTTTTGGAACATACCAACTACATACTGAATGTTATTTTTGTAATTTAATACCTTAAACATAATTTGACTGGAAATATTATACGGAAAATTCCCTACTATATTAATTAATTTTGAAGATAAAATGGCATCCACCCTTTCAGAGTTCAGAAAATCTTCTAATAAAAATTGATCTGCATTTTCAGGAAAATTTCTCTTCAGGTATTCTATAGATTCTTTATCAATATCAATCGCCAGGAATTCATTTTTATTCAAACATTGTATCAACTCTTTAGTTAATACCCCCGTTCCTGCACCTATCTCAATTGTAAAATTTTTTGGAATATGGTAAACCACCTCAATAATTTTTTTCTTAACTCCCTCATTAATAAGAAAATGCTGCCCTAAATGTTTTTTTGCCTGTACCAAGATCTACCAATTTAATTATACTTTCATTCTCCTTAAAACCGTTCGGGTAACCACAAATTTTCCATCAAATTTATCTTGATGCTCCTTTTGTAGTTTGGATGCAAATTCTTTCTGATATCTTTCTAAATCCTCCACTTTATTAAATGAATATTGAATGTTATAAGAACACAAATCTTCAGACATAGCAGAATACACTTGAAACATGTTATATTCTGTAAAGCATCCCGTACTCAAAACATCCGGAATATGTTTACTAATCATCCAGTTCAACCAATCTTTTTCTATTTCTTTATCTATTGAAACA
>JAOABO010000107.1 GCA_026418315.1 Bacteroidia bacterium | reverse complement strand
GAACTATCCTTATGGATGGTGGCAAGGGTGAAAACGTGGGGTAAGAGCCCATGCATCGGCAGAGTAATTTGCCGGTGGGGTAAACCTCAGATGCTGCAAGGCCAAATAAGTTCTGTGTAGAGTTGTCCTGCTCTTTCATCTGCTCTGCAGATGAAGCAGAACGGGTAGGCCGCTTAGATGAATGATAGACGAAAAACAGAACCCGGCTTACTCAATCTGCAACTTTGAAAGTTCTGATATGAGCACACAATATAAAGAAATTACTGAATGTTTGCAACTGCTTGTTGAAACGCAGGATTTTATTGTCATTCCTGATTTTGGGGCTTTAGTTACACAAACGGAATCGGCAGAATTTTCTTTATCTCAAAACATTATTTTCCCTCCAAGAAAAAAGATTTTGTTTAATCCCCTTCTTAAGCACAATGATGGATTGTTGATTTCGGAGATACAAAAAAAATTACAAATTGAATATGCCCTTGCTCAAACATTGGTAAATCAGTTTGTCAATAGTTTAAATGTGTTATTGTCAACAAAAAGAAGGGCAGATATTGATGGAGTAGGTTTTTTTTACAAGGACATTCATGAAAACATCTTATTTGAATCCACTTTAAATCCGGTTTATTCATCTGATAGCTTTGGGTTATTTCCCATATCTGTTGCTCCGCTTGAACTTGAAAAAGAAAACATTTCGGTATCCAATGATGAATCAAAGAAAAAAGTTATTCGTTTTGAACCCAAGAACTTATACAAAGCTGCAGTGGTTCTTTTGGTTGTTAGTTTATTCTTTGTTTATTACTGGTTTTCACCTTTTGATATTAATACACATTTTGCCAATATTGCAGGAACTAGGCGTGTGTATAATCATAGAATTAATTTCACTGCATACCCTGTGTTTGAAAACAAGTATAATGAACTAATAGTAAAACCCAATAATGGAGTAGAGGTTTTTCCAAGAAAAGATGATAATACTTCCAATGTGAATGAATCAAAAGAAGCAAACAAAAGATATTCAATCATTGCAGGGTGTTTTAAAATAGAAGAAAATGCAAAAAAACTAATCAATAAATTTCAACATAATCAAGTAAAAGCGGAGCTAAAATGGAATGCTGAAAAACAACTCTTTGTGGTTTCTGTGGGACAATTTGGAGACAAAAATAATGCCGTTCGGTATATGGATGAATTAAAATTAAAGGGTGTGGTAACAGATGCGTGGATTAAAGAAGAAAAGTAAATGAGAGCTAAACAGTATTCAAATTAAATGATTTATCAAAGAAAAACGAACGATTTTCCGCTGGCAGCGTTGTTATTACTTTATCTACTATCTCTTGTTTTAGTATGGTTAAATCAAAAACTTCAATTAAACAAGGCAGAGTATTTTCAGCACAATTTTTTCTCCATTAACATATTTGCAGCAAAAATTATTAATGCTGTTTTTTTACTCATTAATGGATTTTTAATCAATCAGATTTTTTCAAGAAAAGAAAGACATATATCGGGTTTATATGCTGTATTTATATATTTACTTGTTCACAATAAATGGTGGCTCTTTGAAAACCTTAATAACTACTTAATTAGCGATTTTTTTATTCTTATTGCTTTGTTTTTTATTCGTCCTAAAGAAGTTAAAAAAAAGATGAATCTTATTGTGTTCTATTTGTCAATATTATTTGGTATAGAGTTTTTAGCAGGCATTCATATTTTGTATTCTTTAATTATTCCGACCTTTTTATTTGCTATTTTTTTATCAATAGATTGGAAGTCGTGGCTTATTTTTATACTTGGGTTTTTAACTCCTGTTTATTTTTTTATTACAGTTTCATGGTTATTAGATAAAAATCCTGTTTTGTTTTTGAAAGCGGTGTTTGAATATAATTCTTTTCGGTTAAATACATTTTCTTTGGGCGAATTTTCATTTACAGGAGAACTTCAATGGATCAATATAGGTATCGTTATATTGGTTTTTCTTGCCTTTTTATCTGGATTAAAAGAATTGCAGCATGTAAATTATTATTCTACCAGTGATAGACGATTAGCGTTGTTTTTTTTCTTACTCATGTTTTTTTCTTTGATTAACTATTTTTTGATCTATGTGTTTTATCATCAACATGCTTTTTCAATTATTGCTTTGCCTTATGCGTACTATGTTGGTAATTTACTGAATAAAACGAATCAAAGAGTTAGATATCTTATTTTATTTTTACTTTTCGTTTTAACGGTTTTTTTGTAAAAAACAACAAAAATACCATGTTATTTCTAAAAACTTATTAAAAAAAACTGTTTGGTTTGAAATTTGTTTTTTTAATTTGCAGCAAAAACCTAAAATTTAAACTTATGAAAACTTCAAAACTCTTACTCATTCCAGTCATTACTGCATCATTATTAGCAGTAAGTTGTAAATCGAAAAAAGGTACCCCTATTCAAAAAGAAACAGGAGCAAAGGAAATAACATTGCCATTTAGCTCCAAAGAATACAAAACTAACGAGGATTTTTTCAGGGCCAGAAATGTTGGAAAATCGCCTGACTTGGCTACGGCTAAGAAAATTGCCATGAACAATGCAAAATCAGAATTGGCCAGTAATATTCAAACCACTATCAAAAAAGTAACAGACCAATACACCAATCAAAGAACTGTAGGAAATAAGCAAGAGTTTGAAAACAAATTTGAAGAGCTTTCAAGAGAAGTAACTAACCTGACTATAGGGAACATCGTTGTAAAAGATGAAAAAGTATTTAAGGAAGAAGACGGCACATATACTTATTGGGTAGCTATTGAAGCAGATAAGAAAACCATTTTTGATAATATTGAGCAAAAAATATCTAATGATGCAAAACTCAAATTAGATTACGATAAGAAAAAATTTGAAGAAATTTTCAATGCTGAAATGAAAAAATTGGCTCAAGAACAAGGAGGTTATTAATTTCTGATAAAACAAAACCCGAAAGAACAGCTCTTTCGGGTTTTTTTATATTTTAATTCAACAGTTAATGTTTTCATTACCTATCAATAAGTATGTCCTAATTCTTATTAGTGTTGTATCTTTTTTTCTAAGTGCTTGTACTGGTAGCAGAAAATACTTTAAGGCCGCAGAAAAATTAGAAAAACAGGGCTTGGTAAACGAAGCCGCAGAGTTTTATTTAGAGTCCTTAAAGAGAAATATCAAAAATACAGATGCAAGGATAAAACTTAAATCAGTTGGGCAAAAGTACATGGACTTTATGTCTTCTCAATTTTTTAGAGAATTTACAACTAATCAATATGAATCATCTATTAAGACATTCGAAAAACTTACTGACTTTCAAGACAGAGCATCGGCATTGGGCGTGGAATTAAGTTATCCCAGCGCATACAAAGAAGATTATCAAACTGCAGTGGACAATTATGTAGAGGAAAATTACAGCAAAGGCCTTGCTATATACAAGCAAAAAAAATACAAAGAGTGTTTACCTTACTTTGAAAAAGTAAAAAAATATCGCCCTGAATATAAAAAACTTCAAACCTATTATATTACTGCCCACAGCGAGCCCTTTTATCAATCCGCAGTTTCAGACATTCATAATAAAAATTATCAAAACGCTCTACAAAGCATTTATCAGATATATAAGGTGACCAATCAATATAAAGATGTCAAAGAAATTGAAGGCATATGCTTGTCAGCATTATCCAAAAATGTTTTGGTGTTTCAACCCGACTACTCTAACTCCTACATTAAAATAAACCTGAATAAGGAATTAACCACACTATTATTAAACGAACTAATAAGCGCATCCAATATTCCAAATGTCAATCTGAAGGAAGATAATACATTTAGCCGTTTTTTCTATGGTGCTATTGAAAACAACCCGGATTTACTACGTGCCATAGCAAAAGCAACCAATAGTGATTATTTTTTATCGGCATACATAAATAATATTAAGGTTTTGAATCCGCCATCACAATCCAAACAACTGATTGCTTATCAGGAATTCATTACTAAGATGGGAGAAACTCTTATTAAAGAGTACAAGCAAGTTCCTTATAATAATGTAAAATTACAAAAAATCTATTCCTTTGATTTAAATTACAAAATTGTACAAACACAAAACTTACAAACCATTATCACACAATCTATTCCAATACAAAAAAATGAACAAAAAGAATACAACGAGTTTGTATATAAACCTACAGCCGATATCAGAAGTTTTTATCCATACAATCCAATGACTACGCCGCCTTTTTCTCAGTATAATCCCAAAGCATGGAGAGATTTATTTTTTGTAAGCAAAGAAATGAAATCGGATGAGGAACTCAAGCAAGAAGCACTCAAAGACGCTCAATTTACCATTCAAAAATCCTTATCCACACTGATTAAATGAAAGGTAAAAAAATTATATACATTTTGTTTCTTTTTTCATCTACTCTTTTTTCACAGAAAAAAGATGATAAAAATATTACTCTTGAATCTCCACCTCCCGATTGGGTAAGCCAAAGGCCTATTAGCAGTTCCAAATATATTGGCATAGGGGTGGCGTCTAAAGCAGGAAATCCAAATTATATGC
Source organism: Bacteroidia bacterium (assembly GCA_026418315.1). Classification (GTDB taxonomy): domain Bacteria; phylum Bacteroidota; class Bacteroidia; order B-17B0; family Aurantibacillaceae; genus BPGX01. Next base: position 1,399 of record JAOABO010000107.1, on the reverse strand, counting down.
TTGAAGCCAAAAAAAACGCCCTGTACGATTTGACCTCTGAAATTAAAGCCAACATTTCCTCTAACTCTATGCTGTATTCTGTTCAAAATGACAATAAATTCACACAAACATTTAATTCTTTAATTACCCTAAAAAGTGTAGAAAACATTGAAGGGTATGAATTGGTTGGCATCTATGAAAACGACAAACAATACTGGGTTTATTATGAATTAGACAAACAAGAATATCTCCGACAAAAAGAAATGAAGAAAAAAAATACAATTTCCAAAGCAGCAGAAATTATTAAGTTATCCTTGAACGATGATACACAAAAAAACTATACGGCCGGATTAAGAAAAAAAATTCAGGCGTTTTCAATATTAGTGCCCTATTTGAACGAGGAAATAAGTTTCAAAGAATATAATATTCCTAACATTCAAAACATTTTTGATTTAACCAAAGATATACAATTAAAATTACAATCTATTCGTATTAAACCTCCCGAAACCATGCCTGTACTCAAGCCCTACCAACAAAAATACAACCCTATACAGGTTCAAACATACATATATCAGGATGTGCTTACCCAATTTCCTTTTTCTGTTTTTTATGATGATGAAATTATACAAACACAAGATAAAAGCATTTCTAATAACAACGGCGTTTTAGATATTGTGCCTTTATATGTTCAAGCCAGCTTCCAAATTACTACTATTGAAATTCAGCCCGATATGGAGTTATTGGTAATGAATGATTCTGTAAGTAACCAGAATGTCAGATTCCTAAAATCATTTATTCAAATGCCCAAATTTGCTATTCAGGTAAGCATCCAACCCATCAATGTATTTATTCAAACAAAAGAAATGAATTTGAACAAAGTCAATAAAAACAACACGCTTTATAATATTTTATTTAATAAACTTAAAACATCCGAAATCAATGTGGTTACTGACTCTACTCAAGCAGATTATATTGTTAAACTATCCAGTAATACCAGTGAAGACGAAAATAGTGATGATTTGAAAAAACAATTCAATCTTTATCTTGCTCAATTAAATTTTGATATATACCTCTATAATAAAAACAGACAGATATTGTACAGTCAAATGGTAAATGATGTTTACGGATATGGCTCTAATCTGCAATTAGCCGGCAGTAATGCCTATAATCATGAAAAACTAATGAGTAGATTGAACGAAGTATTGTTTTATCTGAAAAGAAAAATCATTTGGTATTGAGTTGTTTTTATTGAAACCTGAAAAAGAGATTATTTCTCTGTATTTAAAAATTTCATGACCTCTTCCAAAAAGAACTGTGGTTGTTCGGCATGTACCCAATGACCTGCATTTGGTATGGTTACAATCGCTGAGTCAGGAAAATATTTTTTTACCAATTCCTCATCTTTATCTATTATGTAATG
>JAOABO010000106.1 GCA_026418315.1 Bacteroidia bacterium | reverse complement strand
AATTTATCTTACAACAATTCTATTCTTTTAGATCCTAAAAAATTCAACTCCATCACCGAGAATTACAAAAAATGTTTGGTACTTGGAATTTATAATGCAGATGTTTTCTATGTATTAAACTATAATCAAGGTAGTGATGTATTGAATTACTATAAATCCATATATCAATTAAGTAAAAACATAGGAATAGAAGGTATTATGAATGAAGGATTAAAACAGAGAATGGATAAAAACTTAAGTAATAAAGATAGTTTAACTAAAATAATGGAAGATATTTACATTCAGAGTGACTCCTATCTTAAAAACAATAAAAGATTATACGATTTTACCTTGATAATAACCGGTGCATGGTTAGAAGGGGTATATCTAAATTGCAAATTATCGAAAGGTGCACCTGATAATCGTGTCAAAGATTTATCATACAAACATGTATGGGAACAAAGGTTTCATTTAGGTAACTTAATTAATGTTTTGAAAGATTTTAGCGCTCAGAATAAGGAAATTGAGCCGATTCTTAATAATTTGATTTCCCTTCATAACAAAATTAATTCCATCCCCGATTATAAAAAAATGGATTCCAAACTTTTTGAAGATATTTCATCTGAGGTTTTTAAGATAAGAGAGCTTATCTTGAGTTAACAAAAAAGAAATATTCTCGCATAAAAAATTTATCTTAAAGAAATTTTTCTTTACCTTAAACAGTTTTCATCTATAATTGCTTTAGTAGCTAAAACTCACTTTTAAGTAATCATCACTGAAAGAAATAAGCAAATTCCAAAGAAAAAACCATACTATTAACTTTAATGATGCAAAGAAAAATTATCTATTAAACTTAAAATGCGGTTAATTACCGATGTTCTGTTTCTTTCTATAAAGTAGTACAAAAATCAATATCAGAACTAAAAAAATAAAGACAAACACAAAATATCTTGTAAAATCCGTACTCGTTTTAAACACAGCCAGAAAAACAATAGCTAATAATAAAATAGTAGCCCCTTCATTAAAAATTCTCAAAAAGAGGGAAGAATGGCGAAAGTTCATTTGCTTTTGCATCAAGTATATTTTATACGCATACCACTGGTAAATGAGCAAAAAGAAAACGCCTATTAATTTACTTATCATCCACGACTGAAATAAAAATTGATAAGCAAAAAAAAGCATTCCTATACCAAATATTAAGGTCAACACCATTGCAGGAATAGTAATAATGTACAAAAGTTTTTTTTGCATAAGTAATAACTGATGAGTAAGTATGGTTTTTTCAGGTTCTGGTTTCTCCTGTGCTTCGCGGGTATAAATGAATAACCTTACCAAATAAAAAAGACCTGCAAACCAGGATACTACAAATACAATGTGTAATGTTTTAAATAACAGATACGTTTGCATGTTTTATTTTACTGCTTCTGATAATTTATCTAAATCCTGTAATACACCTATTCTAATGTTTTCTTCTATATGGTTATATTCTGTTTTGACAAACTTTTCTCCCATAATATTTTCATATAGTTCAATGTATCTTTCTGAAATTTCACCCACTTTCTCATCAGTCATTTCAGGAATTTGTTGACCTTCCTTGCCCATAAATCCATTCTCAATAAGCCATTGTCGTACAAACTCTTTGCTTAATTGTTTTGGTTGTTGATTTTTCCTTAAGTATTCTTCATAAGTATCGGCGTAAAAATATCTGGAAGAATCGGGAGTATGTACTTCATCTATCAAAAATATTTTTCCATCATACATTCCAAATTCGTATTTGGTATCTGCTAAAATTAAGTTTCTGGACGCTGCATATTCCTGCCCTTTTAGAAATAATTTTAAACTATAATATTCCAATTGTTCATATTCTTTCTTGGTAGCCAATTTGTTTTCAATAATTTCTTTTGGAGATATATCTGTATCATGCCCTTGCTCTGCTTTAGTAGATGGGGTAATGATAGGGTGTGGCAATTTATCAAATTCTTTCAGATTTTCAGGAAGTTTGATACCACATATTTCTCTTTGTCCTGCGTTATATAATCGGGCTAAATGCCCAACCAAATAATTTCGCACAACCATTTCAATTTTAAATGGCTGACATTTTAATCCTATACTTACATTGGGATGCGGTGTAGAAAGCAACCAATTCGGGACTATATCTTTTGTCAAATTTAGAAATCTTGCTGCTATTAAGTTCAAAACTTGTCCTTTATAGGGAATACCTCGTGGTAACACCACATCAAAGGCACTGATACGGTCTGATGCTACTACTACTAAAATTTTATTTTGAATCGTATATACATCTCTTACCTTTCCTTTGTAAAAATGAGTTTGATGGGGAAAATGAAATTGTGTAGATGTCAAACTTTGCATAAAGGTTTTGTGCTCAAAAGTACAATTTATTTATCTGATTTTGACTTTTTCACATTGTAAAATTTCTTTGGTAGAATTATCATATACAAAGCTAACCACATATATTTGCTTATCTTTGAAAGATGGTTGGATATAAAATCCATTGATATTTTTCACAACACTGTCGTTTGCATTGACGGGTGCTGTTTTCAACACATTGCCCCACGAGCCATTTAATGCTCCTCTTAAAACATACCTAAAAACATAATTTTCCACATCATCCGGATAAACTGAATAATCTTTTTGTTTGCCAATAATGCTATCCTCTACAATAACAGAACTTAAGTAAAAGTCGTTAGAAAAACTCTGAAAAAACTTTATAGTGTGTTGTACATTTAAAACTCTGTTTACCGTGTCATATTGTGTTTTAAGTTTTATTGTAACAGCGGGCGATGTTCTGATGAGTGTTGGAATAACAGAGGCCCATTGAGTATAAGAATAAATATGAGATGTTGTAGGATATCCCTTTCTGTTAATCATTCCTTTAGGCAAGCCCGCAGCTGAAATTCCGAAGAAATTATCCCAGTCCGTTCCTGCTGCTGTCCGATAATCGGCAGGATAGGAAGGTGTAGGGTTGGCAAAGCTTCCTGCATGCACCGCTATTACAACCAAAGTATCTTTGTACAAATTCTTTAATTCTTCTGCTTTGGTAGCAGCTTTTGGGCAATTACCACATGTATGCCCTGTATAATCTTCTAATAATACCTTTTTGATTTGATAAACAGCATAGTTGTCTTTTTCTACAAAGTTAGTTCCACTAAGAGCGGTAGTATTTTGTCTTGGATATTTTATTTTATCACAAGACATTATTACAATGAAAAGCAAAGTGATTGGTAAAAAATGTTTCACAACTTGTTTTTTGCAAAATTACGATTTTAAAACAATATATTGAGTTATCTACAAAATATTTAAGAGTGCAGCGGCTATTCCAATATCATTGTATAGGAATGGTAGTGTAATTTTTGTTTCTTCCATGCCATATTTTAGAATTTCTGATTTGCTGCTCTCTCCCATTGCAATAATTTTGGCTGAATCAGAAATAGTATTAAAATGAAAAAAAGAACGAACATTGGATGGACTCGTAAAAATTAAGCAATCAAAGGTTTCAGTAAATTGCACGGGTTGTTCTACTGTTTGATAAATAGGGAAATGAATAACCTGACAGTTAGTTTTAATAGCATTTTCTATAGTTTGATAACTAATGATTGAACAAGGAAATAATACTCTTTGACTTGTACAAATTTTTGCAAACTCCTGAGCAGTTTTATTTACATCGTTTTCTGTTCCAATAAAATGGACTGAATATCCATATTTTTCAATATGTTGAGCGGTAACATCAGATAAAGCTGCAAGTTTTTTGTTCTTTATTTTTTCAGTGCTTTCCTGCAGTTGAAAAAAATGCTTAACCGCATTTTTACTATTGAAAAAAATCCAGTCACATTCAGGAATATCTGATATATTGGGTAATAAGTTCGTTTGTATGAGCGGCTTTGCAACTAATTCCCACTTTAGTTTTTCAGCCAGTTTTTTTAAATAACTTGTTTCGTCCAAATGCTTACTAATGAATATTTTTTTCGAAACGGGATTTTCTATGAATTGAAGTATTTTTTGTACGCTTTCTTTTCCTTTACGAATAATCTCCGCCGGGTATTCATGCTCAAGAATATTTTGAACAGATGTTGAATGTTTGTCTTCATTAATACTTAAATACAAGCGAAAACGATTATCTTTTTTTTCACATAATACACCAACAGGCACACTACAACCTCCGCCAATTTCTTTCATTATACTTCTTTCTATTTTACTACAAACTTCTGAATTTTTATCGCTAAAGGATTGTATTACACGATACAACGTTTCATCTTCCCTTCTTATTTGAAAAGCAATAATCCCTTGTCCTGCAGCAGGAACAAAACAATACAGCGGCAGTGGATAAATAAAATATTCTTTCAAATCAATAGCCACCCTTTCAATACCTGCGCGGGCCAGAATAATTCCATCGTACTGTTGTTGCTTCAACTTTTCTATTCTGGTAGGTACATTACCTCTTAAAGGCAATATTTCTATATCTGGGCGAAAAGTGTGCAATTGAGCATATCGGCGGGCTGATGAAGTTCCTATTTTGGCATAAGGTTGGATGTTGAACATTTGTGTTTTATCTACTGCATGCCGATGCAGTATTAAAACATCATTTGCGGCATGTCTTTTGCTTAATCCCGCTATTACTAAAGGATGATGAATCTCATCAAGAGAAGTAGATTCCACATCTTTAAACGAATGTACAGCCAAATCAATTTCCTTATTCAGGAGTGCTTCTTCTATTTCTTTGGTAAAAAAATTTTTGCCTTCGCTTTTGTCAAAATTGCTCAGCCACGTTTGATTTTTATCACCACTTGTAACAATAATTTTTAGCTCTGATGTTATGTTTTTGCTTGATAACAATTGTTGTGCAAACCGGGCTTGCCACAGTGCCAAGTCGCTACCCCGTGTACCAATGATAATTTTTTTATTCATTAAAAGAAATTAGAAAAGTTAACGTCTTAAAATTACTGCAAAAGTATGCTTTTTAATTTCCTGTAAGTTACAGCATTGTATTTACCTTCCAAATAATCTACAATTTCCTGAACCAATTGCATTTGGTCAGGTGCTAATTGATCTATTTTTTTTCTAAACACTTCATTAATGGCTTTGTGTTTATACTCTTTAATCTCACCGGGTATTTCACTTATAATATTTTCTATACACCGTTCTTTGAATATTTGCATGAATTCTTTTAAATGCTCATCAATAATTTGTCGGGCGTGTGAAATAGATTGTTTTCTTTTATTTAAATTATACTGAGCTTCTTTTTTTAATGATGCAATATCAATGTATTCAAAAAGAAATTGCGACTTTACTTCTTCCTCAACATCTGATGGATTACTCAAATCTACGATTACAGGCATGGAGTGTTGATGAAAAAGTTTTGTATATATTTCTTTATTCACCACAGGCGTTGGAGAAGCCGTGCACACTAACAATATATCAGTAGGATAATATGCTTTCATTTTCAATTCGTCCAGATTCATAAAAGTACCGCCATATTTTGCTTGTAACAACCGACTGTTTTCTTTTTTTCGGCTGACAAATGAGTATTGATAATCAGGATTATGAAAATATTTCAAAAAGGTTTGCATGGTAACTCCTGAGCCAATAACAGTTACCTTAGCGTTTTGTGGTAAAGATAATTGAGCTAGTTGACGGGCAGCCAAAGATGCAACAGACACAGGGTTTTTAGCAATATCCGTTCGGGCAAAAACCTCTTTGCCTGTTTCTATCACTTTTTTTATTACTAATCTTAATAAATCACCGGTTAATCCTAATGTTTGACATTTTTCATAAGCGTTTCTAACCTGCGTTAATATCTCTCTTTCTCCTATTACCATCGATTGCAAAGACGATACTACTTCCATTAAATACTTTACAGCGTTTTCATCTTTTTTGAAAATGAGTTTTTCAGTTATTTTTGTTTTTTCTTCAAAAGAAAGTGTGTTGTAAAACTCAGAAAAAAACTTTTGAACATCTTTTTTAGTAATGCTTTGCTTGCTTACAATGTAGTATTCACAACGATTACAAGTGCTGATGTGCATGATTTCAGAAGCTGCAAAGTGTTGCTTAATGCTCTCTAATTGAGAAAAATAATTTTCAGAAGAACTATCCAAATACACCTTACCAATGAGATTTAATGGTAATTTTTTGTGTGAGAAGGATATGGTGTACAAATGAGCACTTTGCAAATGCAGTTTCATAGGGCAAAGATAATAAGAGAAACAGGCGGGTTTGTCATGAAA
>JAOABO010000105.1 GCA_026418315.1 Bacteroidia bacterium | reverse complement strand
TCTATGACTTCTTACAAAATGGATGGTATACTTGCCGTTGTGCATTTTTACCTGATATGTTTCGTAATCTGGGTGATTTTTAATGGGTACATCGTCTTTTCTGTTGTAAAATCCTTCTATAAAAGACCATACCATTTGAGCGGCAAGGTGGGTTGCAATGCCTGATTGATCAAGAGCACTATTTAACTCGTATAGTCCAAGGGAAGATAATTTATCATTCATTCCGGCATACCACATCATTTGACATGCTTCTTCTGCACTGATTCCATTGGGCGAAAAGTATTGAACCATGCCTCCGTCATTTCTTTTGATAGCAGAAAAATCAAAAAAAAGAACATCTGCGTTTCTGATAACGGGCTCTGTTTCTTCAATTTTTCCTCTCACGTCTCCTAATCGGTAATATTCAAAGTACAAGTCATCCATAAACTGTACATTATGAGCACCAACAAAATAACTTTGATAAGCAAGGTGTGCGTAGTTAAATAAAAAATTAGGTTCCTGCAATATAATTTTTCCAATATAATTTCTATTATTTATTTTTTCTTCTATGTTTTTATTAAAATCAACATAAGCATCAATATTACATATATTGATTATTTTTTCTAATTTTTCATACATTAAAAACTGAGCGAAAGCCAAGTCATTGCTGCCACCTAAAATAATCAATGTTTTATCATTTTTCAGTAATTCTTCGCCTATTGTTTTGAGGGCGAAGTAAGTGTCTTTTACTGTGTTTCCTTGTTTAATGTTTCCTATATCGGCTACATCATATTTACTAATATTGGGGTAAAGTGAATATAAGTATTTTCTAATTTGGTTGGGTGATTGTGCAGAACCTTTATTGATTATGCTGTTTCTGTCTTCTTCAACTCCAATAACAATAATTTTATGGTTTTCAATTTGAGGTAGATTGGTATCTGTATAAATATCCCATTGGTTACCAAACTGATATTCATCATTCACCATTTCAAAGCAGTTAGATGGAATGGGAGATAGGAAGTCAATAAAATCGTTTATCATATTTTTTCGTTTTTATTTGCTATTTCGTAATTTATCTAATAATTCATTGATTTTTTTCATTTCATAGTCAGATAGATGTGAGATGCTTTGATGGTACTTTTTTAAATGCGGGCTTATTCGCTTTAATAGTTCAAGACCATTTTGAGTAATGCTTATTTCAACTGCTCTTCTGTTATTAGGATTTATTTTTCTACTCAATAGATTTTTCTTTCGCATTCTTTCTACAATCCGAGATACGTCTGAATTTCGGTCTAGCATTCTGTTTTTAATATCGTTGAGTGTAATGGAATTAGGATGTTGACCTTTTAGTATTCGTAATATATTGTACTGTTGAGGTGTAATATCAAATTGTTTGAGTAGTTCTTCTAATTTGCTTTGAAAATAGTTATATGTAAAAATAAGATTAACAAATATTTTTTCTTCTTCTGATTGAAATTTTTTTTGTTGGATTTCGTCTTCTAATCTTCTCATATTATTTTATGCATTGATTAATTTTGATGTAGTTACTATAATGCCAGTAGCAGTAATTTCCGTTATATATAATGGTCATGCAATTGTTTGGAACATCAGCCACCTCAATGGTTTCAAAACTAACTAAATGAAATGAGTAATATTTATTTTTATAAATATAAAAGACATAAGGATATTGTATTTGAAAATCTGTAATCGCATAGACAGGAATTATTTTTAAGAATGCTCCATAAATGTCAAATACCAATATTCCTACATTAGGCGAATTCAGATATAACTTTCCATTGTGTTCTATCATACCTGTTGGGCGAATATCTTTATTTAGCAAACGCTTTAAATTACCGGTTTTTACATTAGTTTCCAATTGTTGATTAAACCGGATGAGTTCATTATTTGCCTGGTTATAAACCCAAAAGCCATTATTAAAAGAAGAACATACTAAAGAAGCTTGTTCTAATCCTAAAGCAGATAGTTCAATAACATCTCCATTTTGAGAAAGTTGATTATCTAAAAATAAAATTTTTTGAAAATCACGAAAGTATAATAATATTCTTAGAGTATTAGAAACATCCATACTTTGAAGAATGCCTAATGTTTTGATGCTAAAGGTTTTGGACTGCCCATTAGTGAAAAATTTTGTAACAGCACCATTTTCAACAATATATACATTACCAATATTATCAGGATAAATTTTTTCGGCTTTTATTGCAAGCAATGAATCTTGTGCATCAGTATTGTATGGAAATATTGATACAAAAGATATAAGAATGAAAAATGAAATAAAAGATGTTTTATTTATTGTCATGGATAATTTGTAAAATTTCTTCTGCTATTTTTCTGTCATTAGATAATCTTGGCACTTTGTGTTGTCCTCCGAGTTTATTATGCTTTTTTAGCCATAAATAAAAAGTATTGGGAGGCGCTATAATAATTTGTGGTGCTGCAATAACATAGTCATTATATCTTTTTGCTTCATAATCTGAATTTTTTTCTTTCAGGGTATTGTCTAATATGTATGCGAAATAATTTAAATCATTTGGTAATTTTTCAAACTCTATTATCCATTGATGAGTTCCTGAAGATTCATTCATATAAACAGGAGAAACAGTGTAATCAGTAATTATTGCATTGGTGATTTTACAAGCTTCTGAAATAGCTTCATCGGCATTGTGTACCATGAGTTCTTCGCCAAAAGCATTGATAAATTGCTTAGTTCTTCCAACAATTTTAATTCTAAATGGATTTAATGAAGTGAACTGAATAGTATCGCCTATTTGATACCGCCATAATCCTGAAGTTGTACTTATGACCATTGAGTAAGTTTTATGAAGTTCTACATTTTCAAGATTAACCGTTTTTTTCTCTTTTGCATCAAAATATTCTTCAGGGATAAACTCATAGTATATTCCGTAATCCAACATCAAAAGCATATCATCGGCATTTGGTCTGTCCTGGATAGCAAAAAAACCTTCTGATGCATTATACAATTGAACAAGGTTTACTTGCTGTTTTCCAAAAATTTGCTGAAAATTTTTTCTATATGGTTCATAGTTTATGCCGCCATGAAAGTATACTTCAAGGTTTGGCCATACTTCTGAAATGTCTTGGGCATTTTTTTTATGTAAAATCTTTTTTAACAGTACTAACATCCAACTTGGTACACCGGCCATACTTACAACATTTTCATCTTTCATAGTTTCAGATAAAAGTTCTAATTTTTTCTCCCACTCGTCCATAAGGGCTATTTTAATATCGGGTGCCCTGAATAGTTCTGCTAAAATAGGCAAGTTTTGAATGATAATAGCACTTACATCTCCATAATAAGATGTATGGTTTTGATTTTCAAAAATTTTCCATGTGCCTCCCAGTGCCAAATTTTTTCCTGTAAACAATTTACTGTTCTCATAGTTATTTACATATAGGGCAATCATGTCTTTTCCGCCATTGTAATGACATTCGTGTAATGTTTGCTCACTGACAGGTATAAATTTACTTTTATTAGTAGTGCCACTACTTTTTGCAAACCAGAAAATATCGGTAGGCCACAGCAAATTTTGTTCTCCTTTTCTATTTCTTTCAATATAATTTTTTAATGATTCATAATCTTGTAAGGGTATTTGATTTGAAAAGGAATTGTAGTCCGTTATGCTAGTAAATTTGTGTTTTATTCCAAACTCTGTATCTTTAGCTATATGAACTAATTCCAAGAGCCATTCATTTTGCACTTCAATCGGATACTTAATAAATAAATCTATTTCGTGTAATCTTTTTTTGATGTACCATGTTGCTAAAGAGTTGATTATATGGATTGGCATATCTAAATAAGTTAACTGTAAAAGTAGCTCCGAAGGGACTCGAACCCCTATCTTCAGATCCGGAATCTGATGTTCTATCCAGTTGAACTACGGAGCCGTTTTTGCCTGCGAATATAAAGAGAGTTTTAATGGTTTTAAAAAAAGAAATCCCGACCTTACGGCCGGGATCACCTTAAAAACTAAAAACCATGGCGAGTTTTTAGCTTTAAGAAGTTATTATTGTTCGTTTTTTTTATCTATTTTTTCTTTCAATATATCCCCTAATGTTGTTTTTTCAACATTCTCGTTTATTTTCTTTATACTTTCTTTCACCGTTTCTTTTTCTTTTGCTTTTTCATCTTTGAAAGTGCGAGTATGTGAAACAACTATTTTTTTTGCATCTTTATCAAATTCGGTTACTTTGAAATCAAGGGTTTCATCTATATCTGCAATTTTTCCATCTTCTTTTTGTAATTGACGAATGGGTGCAATGCCCTCTACACCATAAGTTAAACTAATGATGGCTTTTTTATCGTCCTTTGATATAATAGTACCCTTATGTATGCTACCTACTGTAAATATCGTTTCATATACATCCCATGGATTTTCTTGCAATTGCTTATGTCCTAACTTCAATTGACGATTATTGGTATCTACTTCTAATACTACCACTTCCAATTCATCTCCTTTTTTAGCTATTTCAGAAGGATGTTTTATTTTCTTATCCCAAGATAAATCAGAAATATGAACTAGTCCGTCCACACCGGGTTCTAATTCTACAAAGATACCAAAAGCAGTAATATTTCTTACTAATCCTTTATGTTTAGAACCTATGGGATATTTTTCCATAATATTAGCCCATGGATCGGGAGTTAATTGTTTCATTCCAAAACTAATTTTTTTCTCTTCTCTATCCAAAGATAATACAACAGCTTCCACTTCATCGCCTACTTTTACAAAATCATGAGCGGTTCTGAGATGTTGGTTCCAACTCATTTCAGAAACATGAATTAATCCTTCTACACCCGGTACTATTTCTAAGAAAGCACCATAATCAATAACAGCTACAATCTTTCCTTTGACTTTATCTCCCACTTTTAAGTTAGGGTCTAAATTTTCCCAAGGATGTGGCAATAGTTGTTTATATCCTAATTGTATTCTTTTCTTATCATCATCAAAGTCTAAAATAACGACTTGAATTTTTTGATCAAGTTTTACAATATCTTCCGGATGGCTAATTCTTCCCCAAGCTAAATCTGTAATATGAATAAGCCCATCAATGCCGCCTAAATCAACAAAAACGCCATAGGATGTAATATTTTTCACAACACCTTCTAATATCTGGCCTTTTTCAAGTTTAGATATAATTTCGGTTTTTTGTTTTTCAATTTCATCTTCAATGAGTGCTTTATGTGATACCACTACATTTTTTAATTCTTCATTTATTTTAACCACCTTGAATTCCATTTTGTTTCCAACGAATACATCATAATCTTTAATAGGTTTTACATCTATTTGTGATCCAGGTAAAAATGCTTCTAATCCAAATACATCAACAATGAGTCCACCTTTTGTTCTGCACTTTATATATCCTATTATCACTTCACCGTTTTCATGTGCTTGTACAACTCTTTTCCAACTACCGGATGCACGTGCTTTTTTATGTGACAATACCAATTGACCTGTTTTGTCTTCTACTTTTTCAACATACACGTCTACTTTATCACCTACTTTTAATTCAGGATTATAGCGAAACTCGCTTATAGGAATAACACCATCGGATTTATATCCAATATTAACCACCACTTCCCTATCATTTATACTAACCACAGTACCTTCTATAACTGTATGTGGTTTTATAGATGTAAGATTTTTTTGATAAACTTCATCTAATTTTTTTCTCTCTTCCGGAGAATAACCTTCTTGCTTTTTACTCAATTTTGACCAATCAAAATCAGCAAGTAAATTTGATGGCTCTTTAGTTAATTCAGACATGTTGTTTGAATTTGTATCAGATATGTTAAGGGCATATCTGAGATGTTAATGATGATGCTTTATGCTCTTTTCCCCTTAAAAAAAGAGCAGGCAAATTTACATAATAAATGTGGTTCAATTGAAATATCCTTTGTGTTAAAAATTTTAATCCATTGAAAATCAATTAATTATATTTTTTTAAAGATTTTTATGAGTGGTTTAAAGCAATATCATTTTTATTTATTATATTTGCAAAATAAAATTAAATATATGAAAAAGTTATCACTTGCATGTGGACTAAGTATGTTAATAACTATTGTGACAAATGCCCAAAATGTTGGTATTAACCCAACAGGAGCTATACCAAACACTTCTGCCGGATTAGATGTGGATTTTACAAATAAAGGATTATTGATTCCTCGTGTAGCATTAACAGCAAGAAACAGTAATGCTCCAATAGGGCCAACCATTGCCAACAGTTTATTGGTATATAATACTGCTACAGCCGGAGTATTTCCAAATAATGTTTACCCTGGTTATTACTATTGGGATGCTTCTTCTAACACTTGGCAAAGGTTAATGAGTGGTGCTGCAG
>JAOABO010000104.1 GCA_026418315.1 Bacteroidia bacterium | reverse complement strand
GAAACATATCGTTCTATGCTTTTGAGTATAGCATGGTATTTTTTTTCTTCTTCGGTATTCATTATATTCTTTTATCGCTGCTCCAGTACAATTTGTTTTTTAAAGAATTGAAAAAATGGTAGGGATGAGGCACAGCTAAATGAAACTGATGGCTGGCACGGATAATTTTAATGGGCTCGTCTTTTGAGGCAGAAGACATTTGATAGGTTTTGGCATCTAAAGCAAGGGTATATTCGGGGTTTCTTCCTGAAACCTTGAATGATAAAGTGTGTTGGTCTGAAATAACGATAGGTCGTGCATTTAATGAATGGGACGCTATAGGTGTAATAATCATGGCATTGATGGAAGGTTCTAAAATAGGTCCGCCACAGCTCAAAGAATAAGCGGTAGAACCGGTAGGTGTAGAAACAATAACGCCATTAGCAAAGATGGTAGTAAGATAATTGTCATCTATGAAAATATCAATGTACAGCATAGATGCCGAGTCGGTTTTGTGAATAACAATTTCATTCAGAGCATAATTAATTTTTCCAACCTGAAGTGTAGGATAAACCAATTCTAACAAACTTCTTTTTTCAATGATATATTGCTTTTTAAGAATCAACGAAAGCGCTTCTTCTATATTTTGATTCACATCATAGGTTAAAAAACCAAGTTTACCTGTGTTGATACCTAATACGGGTACAGGCAGTTTTTGAACAAGAGATACAGTTTCAAGCAAAGTACCATCGCCGCCCAAACTGACAAGCAAATCAATGTGTTGTTGATTTAAATCATCTGAGTTTTGCAGGGTTGGAATGTTTAGTGAAAAGTTGAATGTGCTTTGGAGATAATGATAAAAAGGGGCGTATAAATAAAGTTGGGACTGATGTTGTTTGAGTATGTTGTATATAATAGAAATATATTCAGGTGGGTTAGCATTGGTATTTCTTGCATACAAAGCAATATTCATATATTGAATTTTAATGTTTAATGAGCATCCAGCCAATTATTGCCTACACCGATGTTTACTACTACAGGCACCTTTAAAGGAATAGCATTCTGCATTTCTTTTTCTACTATATGTTTGATTTCTTCTAATTCGGGTTTTGGAACTTCAAAGAGTAATTCGTCATGTATTTGTAGTAACATTTTGGTTTTAAGGTGGTGTTTTTTTATTTGGCGATGAATGTTAATCATAGCAATTTTAATCATATCGGCGGCAGTTCCCTGAATGGGGGTATTGATCGCAATTCGTTCGGCATTGGCGCGTACATTGGCATTGGCTGAGTGAATATCGGGTATCCATCTTTTTCTGCCCGATAAGGTGGTAGTATAACCGTGTTTTCGTGCGCTTTGAATGAGATCATCCATCAATTGTTTTATTTTGGGATATTTTTCAAAGTAGTTTTGAATAAGATTTTTGGCTTCGGTTCTGGATATGCCGAGAGATTCTGCTAATCCAAATGCTCCTTGTCCGTATATAATTCCAAAGTTCACGCTTTTGGCTTTATGTCGCATTTCCTTTGTTACTTCAGATTCGCTGACATTATATATTTTAGCGGCTGTAGAAATATGAATATCTTTATGATGACGAAAGGCGTGTAACATAGATTCGTCATTGCTTAATGATGCTACAATTCTTAATTCTATTTGTGAATAATCTGCGCTTAACAATAGATGATTTTCATCTGTTACAATAAATGCTTTGCGAACAGATTGTCCCAGTTCTGAGCGAATGGGAATATTTTGAAGGTTGGGATTATCGCTGCTTAATCTGCCTGTTGCTGCTACGGTTTGATTAAAGGTAGTATGTAATCGTTTGGTATATGGATTTATCATTTTGGGTAAGGCATCTACATAGGTAGTTTTTAATTTACTCAATTCTCTGAATTCTAGAATTTTTTGGACAATGTAATGTTTATCTTTTAATTTAATTAAAACATCTTCACTGGTAGCATATTGACCTGTGCGGGTTTTTTTGGGGGCTTCTGCAATTTTTAATACATCAAATAAAATTTCTCCTACCTGTTTGGGCGAGGCAATATTGAATTGGGTTCCCGCTAATTGATAAATTTCTTTTTCAATGAATTTTAATTGATGGTCTATTTGAACGGATAGTTGATGTAAAAATTTTGTGTCCAGTGTTATTCCTGTTCTTTCCATATCGGCAAGCACGGGTATCAAGGGCATTTCAATGGTTTCAAAAACATGGACAGTGTCTGTTTCTTTGAGTTGTTTTTCAAAAATTTGTTTCAGTTGTAATGCTACATCGGCATCTTCAGCTGCGTAGTCCTTAATTTCACTACCTTCTAATATACTCATGCTGAGTTGTCCATCTTTTTTGCTTCCGATTAAGGTATCTATTTTAATAGGCGAGTATTTTAAATATGTTTCAGAAAGATGATGGAGGTTGTGTTTATTGTCATCCGGGTTCATAAGAAAATGCGCTACCATGGTATCCCACAAATTACATTGAATTTCAATATCGTGATTTTTTAGTATATGATAATCGTATTTGATGTTTTGTCCAATTAATGTTTTATGTTTATCATGAAAAATGGGAAGTAGTTGCTGTAATATTTTTTCACTTTCAGGATTGTTATACAAATGGATATAGTAAGCCGTGTGGGGTTGACAAGCAAAGGACATGCCTACCAGACGAGCCAGCAGAGGATTAAGCTGTGTGGTTTCAGTATCAAAAGCAAATGTAGAGTGTTGATGAAGTTGTTTTAATAGATTATGAAACTCTTCGTCATGGGTGCTTTTAATAATGTAATAATGATGAGGAATATCCTGAATGGTTTTTAAATCGGTTAGTTCATTTTCAATGTGAGTAGATGTAGAATGGTTTGCTTTTGTGGTATCAGGATTTTCAAACAAAGAAGGGGAGGGTAAGTTGTTTCCCCATTCTAAAACCTGAACAGCCAATTTTTTAAATTCTAACTCTTTGAATACCTGCAAAAGTTTTTCTTTATTGATGCTTTGTACTTTTAATTCATCAACGGAATAAGATAACGGAACATTGGTATTGATAGTGGCTAAATGCTTGGATAAAAAGGCCTGCTCTTTGTGTTCTATCAATTTGTCTTTTAATTTTCCTTTTACATGGTCAATGTTCAAATAAATGTCTTCTATGCTTCCAAACTGATGGATAAGTTGAGCCGCTGTTTTTTCACCAATGCCGGGTACACCCGGTATATTATCAGAAGTATCGCCCATCAGTCCTAAAATATCTATGACCTGACGGGGTTGTTGTATTTGCCATTTTTCGCATACTTTATTTGCATCCAAAATTTCAGAATCGCTTCCGCTCTTGCCGGGCTTGTAAATGAAAATGTGTTCATTCAATAATTGTCCATAATCCTTATCAGCAGACATGATATAAACGGTAAATCCTTTTTTGGAGAGCTGGATGGCCATTGTGCCAATGATGTCGTCTGCTTCGTAGCCGTCTAATACAATAGAATGAATGTTGAGGCCATCTATAATCTGATGAATGTAGGGTAAATTTTTAATAATGTCTTCGGGTGTTTCTTGTCTTTGTGCCTTGTATTCTTTGTATTGAATATGTCTTTCTGTGGGGGCGTGGGTGTCAAATGCAATGGCTATGTGAGAGGGTTGTTCATCTTTTAATACATTCAGCAAAGAGTTTGTAAATCCAAAAGCAGCAGAGGTATTCAGTCCTTTGGAATTTATGAGAGGAGAGCGAATAAATGCAAAATAAGAGCGATAAATCAATGCCATGGCATCTATTAAAAAAATTTTTTTTTCGGCAGGAGTAGTGAGCATATCAGAAATTTTGTATTAGTACAATTAAGTAATTTTTATGCTGAAATTTAGTGAAAATATATTGGAAGTAAGATAAAAGATGTTTTTAATCTTCTGTAAAATGTTGAGCATACAAAATGGTTTTAAAAATATCTGTGATAAAAATTTACTTTATTTGCAATTGAAGCAAATATAGTGATACTATTAAGGCAAAACACTATGGTGGGTTATTTAAATAATTTAGATAGAAAAAATATCTCAACATGCGATTGATACTTTTGTTTTTACTGATATTACTTGTTCTTCCTTACACTGGGTTTTTTCCTCATGTGTTTGTAAATGTGCATGATAATTTAGATATTGACGTGGTAAGATATATGCTGGCTGCCAGAAGTCAATATCTTTTTGCTTCCAATGATACTATTATTCCTGAAATGATGGGTGGATTGCCAAGATTGGTATTTGATAGTCAGTTTTATTATCCTATTTGGTTGTTTTATTTTTTTCATCCGTATAAAGCGGTTATTATTAATATGGTACTTGTGCATGTGGTGGCTTTTATAAGTATTTATCTTTTGGGAAAATATTTTTTAAAACAATGGATAGAGAGTAATGTGTGGTTACATATATGGTTATTTTTATTGGCCATTACATTTGCTTATCAGCAGGAACAGCATTTGTTGAATTTAGGATTAGGCATTGCTGCAGCGCCATTATTTTTACTAAGTATTTTGAGAATATACAGGCATGAACATCAATGGTGGGATAATGGTATTGTTTTTGTATTTCCTTTTGTATCGCGATTAACACATACGGGCTTTTTCTGGATGTTTTTTATTGGACTGTTTTGGATAACAGATGCGATAAAAAACAAGAAGGTGAATAAAGATATTTTAAGAGTGTTATTGTTATTGATAATAGGGTATGTAATAGTGGAATACAGATTATTGAGTGCATTGTTGATAGAGCATTTTCAATCGCACAGATATGAGTTTAATTTAAATAAACTGACTGCTGTGCAGGTAGCTAAGAAAATGTGGGAGTTTTTTTGGTGGGGTGATTATCAGGCACGTTCCTTGAATTATGTCGGATGGTTTTTATTGTTGGCAATGCTCATCTTTTATTATACCAAAAAACTTTCTGTCAATAAAAAAGAGAGACAAATTGTATTTTTAATTTTTGGTGCCATGTTGTTTTGTATTGCAATAAGTGCCGTTTCAAAATATGAAAAATTAAATTTTATTTTTCGTCATTTCAATTTTTTTGACTTAAGTCGTTTTGCTTTTTTGTTACCTACCTTCAGTGTGTTGTTGATATTGTGTGTAGTACAATTGTTTCTGAGGAATTTTGATAAACAGCACTTTCGGACTTTAATAATTACTTTATATTTGATTGTTTTTGTAGCATTGGGTGTAACTATTAAATACAATCATACGATTAAAGATTTTGTAAAACAAATCGTTCATCTTGGTAAACCAGAGGTTAATAATCCGGATTATTTTTATTTAGATGAATTTTTTTAATTATACTCACCTGAATATATCAGAGTTAAATGCAGTAGTTAATTATTCTGCATTATACTTTGCATTGTTACCTTTTTGGCCATTTGGAGGTTTGAGTATAGCAGGTATGCTCCTTATTTTGAATGCCTTTTTGAATGTGCTTAATAAAACACTCAAGTGGAGAGATGCGATGATTATTTTGTTGTATCCTTTTTATTCTTATTTCATTTTTTCAAATGCTTTTGTTATTTTACTATTAAGTGGTATGTTTTTGTATTATTTAATTCGTAATAAAAAATTTCATACTCATTTTTTTGTGGCTTTAGCTGTTTTTACAGCACTTTGTATAATAACAGAGTACAGAGTGATATATTCTTCTATTCAAGGATTTGAAAGCCATCGTCATTTTTTTAATCAAACTTACCCCAGTATTGGGTCGTGGATAAGCAGTAGTATTCAATCTATACTAAACAATCATGAGTTTTATTTTTATTCATACAGTGACTCTGTTTCTAGGCATTATCCTTTATTATTATTAATCACTTTACTTGTTTTATTCATGACTTTTTTATTCCATCAAAAAAAATATTTTTTTACCGTATTTAGTTTGTTGTTTTTAACTGTTGTATTTGCTTACTTATATCCTTTGTCGTCGCAGATTTTGTATGTTTTGCAAAAAATAACGCCTTCTTTTTTATTCAGATTGATTCAGGGCTTTACATTTCGGTTTTATGTGTTGAATCCTGTTTTATGGTTAATCATCCTTTTTTCTATAGGGGTATATATAAGTAGCATTAATGCAAGAGCTAAACTATTCATAGTTAATTTTTTATTCTTATTCAATGCTTATTTATTGTTTACAACAGGTAAGACCTTAAACTTCAATACCTATCGTGCATTGGAATCTCCGTTTGCTAATAATATTAAAAATAAAACCATTCCTATTACTTATCAATCGTATTTTGATACTGAATTATTTCACAGAATAGACACGCTGATACAGCATCGGTATCAATTACAAAAGCATCAGTACCGGGTAGCGGCACTAACAGATCCTAATCCGGCCTATCCTTTGTTTTCACCGGCGGTGTTGCAATACAATGGTTTTTTTACAATTGATGGATATTGTGTGTATTATCCAAAATCCTATAAAG
>JAOABO010000103.1 GCA_026418315.1 Bacteroidia bacterium | reverse complement strand
AAAGTGTTTTACCATCAGCAGTAATGGAACAACTGCCTTCCCATGAGTAAGAATTGACTTGCCCTTTTAATTTTTGTGGTGGTGTAAACTCATTATTTCCCATAGCATAAGAAACATATATATCACCATGTGTAATGCCATCATCTTTATATATAAAAAGCATATAACCATCAGGACTTAATGCAATCGCCGCATCGTGTGAGTTGGTGTTAATGGTTTCAATTGGTTTAGGTTCTGCCCATTTATTAAGTACTTTTTCTGACGTGAAAACATCTTCAAAAAAAATACCTTTTGGGTCTGGCAAGAGAGAAGCATTTTGTCTTCCGCCTTTACTTTTATCTCCACGATAAGTATAAATAATGGTAGTTTCGTCGGTGGTAATAACAGGAACATATTCATCCCATTCAGTGTTGATAGGTTTCCCTATATTAGAAACTTTTGCACGGGTGGGGCTTGAATAAAGTATCTTTGCATTTTGAATATATCGCTTTAAGGTTTCTGCATTTATTTTGTCTTCTGGTTTGATTTTTTTTTGTGATAAAAATGTATTAATGTGTTCCTCAGCTTTATCAAATTGATAGTTGTAATGGTAGGCACGAGCAATATCGTAATGAATGTTATCTATTTTAGGATTGGCTGCATAACTTTCTTCAAGTAATCGCAAAGCTAAGTCGTATTTATCACTTCTATACAGCGATAGTTTTCCTACTAAGTACTTTAAATAAGTTTCTTGTGGGTGATGATAATAAATTTGCTCGAATATAGGATATGCTAATGCTATGTTTCCTTCATCATACATCAGTAGGGCTTCGTTAAGAGAATCTACTTCTGTTTTTCTCCATTTTTTTGTTTTCATGGTTTGAGCAACAGAAGCTACGGTAGCTAAAAAAAACAATATCGTAATAACTTGGTTTTGTTTCATCTATGTTGTTATTGAGAAATCATTTTAGGAACTCTGATATAATCAGAATCTTTTTTGGGTGCG
The DNA here is from genome assembly GCA_026418315.1 of Bacteroidia bacterium. Lineage (GTDB taxonomy): Bacteria > Bacteroidota > Bacteroidia > B-17B0 > Aurantibacillaceae > BPGX01. The sequence goes on along the minus strand of JAOABO010000103.1, from coordinate 5,461 downwards.
TTATTCAAGGCATCTTCTTTTTTCATGGTTTCATTAACAATATCTTCCCGCAAAACATTTTGATTGGGTGAAAGATAGATGAGTGGTTCTATATCGGAAGTATTCAATTCATTTAACTGCTCAATGTAATCTAAAATTCTGTTTAAATCTTTCATTATTTTTATTTTCTCGTTTGTATTCAACTCTAATCTTACCAAATGGGATAATTCATCTATAAGTTGCTCATTAATTTTTGACATAATTCTGGTTTAATTGATTTTCAATAAATGTTCTGATTTTGTTTTGCAAATCTAAAGAATTTTCTTCTGAATACACAGAAGTATCTACAGGTTTTCCTACTATGATATGTGCTATTCCCGGAAAGCCATTGCTTTTGAAAAAACCGCCATTTTCAAGCAACTGCCAGTTATTCAAATTAACCGCAGGTACAATAGGAACTTTTTTTTGTATGGCTAATTTGAATGCTCCATTTTTGAAGGGCTTTAATTTTCCTTGTGGTGAAATAGTCCCCTCAGGAAAGATAACTACGCAAAAACCTTTATCTATCCACTCTCCGGCTTTTTCAAAAGCACGTGCTGCATCTTTAGGATTTTGTCTGCGAACAGGGATATCAAAATATTTAAAGAAAATATTAAATACAGGAATGGATAACAATTCTGCCTTACCTATAAACACTGCCGGCTTTTTGATATAGAACACACTAAATAATATATCTAAATAAGATGTATGATTAGCCACAATAATACAAGGTGAAGGAAAATCAAACTTTCCCTGAATGTAACGAATATGCGGTATTAAACCAGAAAACAAACAAATTAAAAAAGCCCATGCTTGTTTAAGATAATAAACAGATTTAAATTGCTTTAAGATAAGTAAAAGATAAAACAAGGGAAATAAAATTAGTAATGTAGAAATAAATACCAAAGCAAACCATGTTTTCCAAACAGTAATAAAAATTGTTCTGAATATTAACTTCATTGGGCGAAAAGTAAGAAAAAAAATATCTAATGTTGAACTATGAACTTGAAGGTTTTATCCATGCTTTTGAGTAAATACACGCCATTTGTGAATGTAGATACATTAATGCAAGCACTATTACTCTTATAAATACAATGCCCTAATACATCATAAATTTCGTAAGTACAGTTGAGTGGAAGGTGTTGAATGTAAAGATAATCATGGCTTGGATTAGGATACAGTATAAATTGAGAATAAGGAGCATCCGAATTCAAAGGAACACTCATGATTTTATCTAATTCCGTAATATAGACATCCGTAATACCCATTAAGTTTATTGTATTTTGGCAAACACTGACCAGTGAATTATTAAACCCTACCGATAAAGTTATTTTCTTGTCTGTAAAATTAAAATTTAAAGTATAGTTACCATTTAAATAATTTCCTGCAATTTTTTCAGATTGAATATATTGCCCATTAGCATCGTATTGCATTAAAATTAAACTACTTCCATACAAAGTGTCATTGCCTATAATAAGAGAATTATTATAGTACCCTAAAGCATACACATCATTATTATCTGTTATAATTTTATATCCCTGTCGGGTGCCATAATATTTGTTATTATATGGATTATTTCGTTCTTGCTTAGCCCATAAAAATTGATAATTATACTTTAATTTAATGACAAACATTTGTTCAAGATATGTGTTGGGTGATGGACGGGACAAGCGAATGGTATCATCTACATAAAGATTAAAACCATTATAAAATCCTGTCAGATAGATATTTTGATGGTTATCCAAAATAAAATCGTTTATTTGAAGAGAATACCCTCCCGCAGATAAGATATTGTAATTTATTACATTAAACATACTATCTAATCTTATTATCGATGCTGATGCTTTATTCCCTTTAATTTTCTGATGATTAAAATAAATACTATCCTTATAATTGCACGACAAGATGTAAATACCATTGTTGTTTATGATTTTACTGGCAGAAATTTTTCCATTAGATGTCCCAATTTCATACCTCCTTAACTGTCCTGTATTTTTGTTGATGTTTAATAGAATAATTTGAACATTGTTTGTTGTTAGAACGATTACATTACCATAATTATCAAAGCACATAGAAGCAGGAGTGGAGTTACCTAAATAATAATACCATAACATTTTACCAGTATTATCAAATTTTACCAAAATAGTTGCCATACTTGCATTAATCGTATTACTAGTATCTATTTGTAAGCTTCCTTCTAAATTGACCAATACATAATAACAATTTGCAAATTCATCCTTTAATTCATCCGTGCATTCTACAAAGTCATACATTTTTGGGTTCTTAAGTGCCATCGTTTTAATGAAAACTGGACTTCTGTTATGATCCAATTCTAGTAAAACAACAGATGTTGCAGTAGAAACTCCGGTTAAGTTATTATTTAAATACAGTGTATCATAAAACGAACCCGCAATTAGTAAATGATTATTATTCAACAGATGTATATTTTTTATTTTGTCAAGGCCCTTACTCTTAAAATGAATAAACCCAGTGCACGATTTCTGAGAGAAATACATCGAAGAATAAAAAAACAAAATTGTAATTATTAATCTCATTAATCAATTTTTAAAGACCTTTAATGTAATATTTCTATTATTTATTTGTAAGTGTAAAAAATACAAACCATTACTATAGTTTGATAAATCTATTTGATATGGTTGATGATGAGTAACATACACATTCTCTTTCCTCCATAAAAATTTTCCTGCTATGTCTTCTATAAGCAGGTTGGCTATACCGTCAATATTAAAATATACATTGACTATGTCATTCACCGGATTAGGAAAAATATTTACATCTATGTCTTGAGATGAAGTATATTCAGATACATTTAAAGCAGTGTCGGCTTTTAGGATAAAAATTCCATTCGTCATATCATTTGAAAAAATTAAACCACTTGGAAAAAAAGGATAAGAGCCCCAATTTCCTTGATATGCCTCCGATGGGTTATATACGCCCGTATTAGCCCCGTATTGCGGGTAAGTATCAAAAAAGCCCGTTAAAACCGGATTGGAAGGATTAGAAATATCATAAATGAGTGTTCCATCCTGATAACAGGAAGCTATTAAATTTCTATTTCCCACAATAAACGGATTGTGTGCTACAAAGCCCCCATAATTATATGGTCTAACATAACTCAACACCTGTATGTTATTAACATTACTCACATCTGCAACTTTAAAGGACAAACCAGAAGGTACTTCATCCATAAATACTAAGATTTTCCCATTTTCGGTAAGTGCGTTACTATGATTATAACCAGCTTCTAAGTAATTAATCAAAGAATTGATATACACAAATTTATTCTGAACAGAATCATATCTGAATACCTGTAATCCTTGATAAGCAGCAGAAGCAAAAACAGTATCGTGTCTAACATACATATCATGTACATAACTGATGTTGGGATAATCCTGGTCTAACCATCTTAAAAATTTGGGATGTTCAGGATCAGGAAGCAAATCAAACACTCCCATAGGGTGATTATTCCCAAATTTATCTCTAGGTCCACCCACATACAAATAATGATCACTTACCCAAAGCGTATGTCCTTTGGATAGTATGCCTGTATCCGGAGAAGCAATGACACGAACAGAATCCGGTAATGGAGATAAGTCCACTATTTGAAAAGAAGGTCCATAATCATCGCTAATAATGTAACAGAAATTTTTGTAGGTTTTTACTTCCCTCCATACATTAATAGGTATACCTATCAAAGAATCAGCAATATATGCACTAGTTGGATTGGTAATATCAACAAAATAAGTTCCTTTGTGTGCCCCGGAAATAGCATATTCTCTGTTTTTTATAGGATCATACCATCCCCAGCATCCGGCATAATACGTATCTGGTGTCAGATGTGCCAGCAACTGTATTCGCCATGCACTGTATTGTGCATTTAGAAAATTGATACTAACAGCACAACTAATGATGAACAATAATTTTATTCTCATAAATACTTTTTTGATTGTTATTCAATATTCTTATCCAATATAAACCATTTGCCAATTTTGATGTAGGTATTACTTTTTCACTTACATTCAATATTTTCCTGCCCATTACATCATATATCTCTACTACATCATTATTCTCAATTCCATCAATATATAATTTATCATCTACTGGGTTAGGATACACTTTTATTTGCTTGTTAGTTTGATAAATAAATGCATAAGAACTTACACAAGTAGTATCTACTGTTTGCCCATTGCTGCTGGCAATATTGGCTAATAATCCCGCTCCGTTTTCTGCCCGCACATTAAAATAATATGTTTGTCCATTCACCAGCCCTCCCACATACGTTATCACCTGATTGGATAAACCAACATTTGTCCAGTTTTTGATATTTGTACTACCCGCACTGGTACCTATAGAATACCAATATTTTGTTATACCTGAATTCGGATCACTGCTATTACTCCAATTGGCTTTCAAGGTATCTTTTGTACAGGCAATATTAATATCGCTGCTTAATCCATCATTCACCCCACAGATGCAGGAGGCGTCCAATCTACATTCAAAGTTTGTATAGCAATGGCAGATAAAGTTTCATAATTATCCTGACAAATAGAAAATATTCTACCGGCAAATTGAGATGGCATTGGATTCTGATACATCAAGTCGGTATTTCCTGAACCAACGAGTATTATAGGCGTATTGGTTCTTGAACGATACACTCTGAAGCTATCTACGCTCATTTTACTATTTCCACTTCTAAAAGAAATATATTGTCCGTTATTCATTGAAAAGGGAGAAGGATCCTGCCATTTGTTTATCAATTGATTATTCCAATAAGTCCATATTTCTCCTGTTGTTCTGTCGTGAATCACTTTGACATCATGCCATTGTGCCGCATTAAAGGTAAGTGGAATATCCACTACCGGGCTTCCAAAAGAATTATTGACAACCTTATATAACTGAAACTTTTGATTATCTAACCTGAACCAGACAAAATACGAATTATTGCGATTACTACTATCTGCGTTATCGCAAAAAAAGTGAAAGCCACCTCTTCTATTTGTACCTGTTCCTTCTATCTTTAATTTAAAATGATATAAGTAGCGATTAGAGAGTGTATGTGTCAGAGGAGCATAAATATTAGTGTTACCATTACTTTCATCAGTTTGAACAAGGGCACTTCCTGTTACAGACCATGTTCCCGTTTTTAATGTCCATAATGGAGAAAGCATATTGAAATCATCATAAAAAAATCCACGGTTATTGTTGGCCGTCCATTGTGTTCCGTTATAGCAAGCAACAGAATAATACCCTTTTTGTATAGATGCCCCTGTGGCAGGATTATCATTGATAGTAGCAGTGTAATTAGCAGTAACCCATCCTGCAACAGAAGCAATGGCGGTAGTGGGAGCTGCCACAGAGGTTGTGGTACATTGATAAATAGCTTTAAATCCGGCAGAATTAGTAGCTCCATCAGATTTGAAAC
>JAOABO010000102.1 GCA_026418315.1 Bacteroidia bacterium | reverse complement strand
GTGTAACCGTTGGTCGGCGGTATAAGCGTGTACCGTACTTACATATCCGCTTTCAATTCCATATTTCAATACTACCTTAATCATGGGTGCAGCACAATTGGTAGTACAAGAGGCATTGGATACTATCCAATCGTTTTTATCTAAAATATGGTCATTCACGCCTATTACAATTGCTTTAATATCATCTGTTTTAGGTGGAGCACTCAGTAGCACCTTCTTTGCTCCTGCTTTCAAATGTTTTTCTGCACTGGCTTTATCTAAAAATAAACCTGTACTTTCTAATACAATATCTACATCAAAATTTTTCCAAGGTAATTGATCAATATCTTTAATAGATGTAACGGGTATTTCTTTGCCTTCTATAATCAAATGGTTGTTAGAATAGGAAATATTGTCGGAAAATTTTCTGTGTACGCTATCGTACTTTAATAAATGTGCCAGCGTTTTGGTGTCGGTAAGGTCATTGATAGCCACCATTTCAATATCTTTACGATGAATACAGTTTTTGAGAAAAGCCCTTCCAATTCTGCCAAAGCCATTAATTGCTACTTTCATATATTATTTTTTGGGCAAATATACACAATACTAATAAGGATAATGCTCATCATGATTTTTAGCCAAATTTTTTGTATATTTTTTCAAAAACAATTGGAAAGATAAATAAGGTAAACAACGTAGCTGTGAAAAGCCCACCAATTACAACAATAGCCAATGGTTTTTGACTTTCTGAACCAATGCCTGTAGAAACCGCAGCAGGTAATAAACCAATCATAGCCATTAAAGCCGTCATAATGATAGGACGAATTCGTGTTCTTACACCTTCTGTGATGGCCTGATGCAAGGGCATTCTTTTTTCAAAATTATTTTTAAATACCTGAGTGAGTATAACGCCATTTTGAATACATATTCCAAGCAGAGCTATAAAACCTACGCCTGCAGAAATACCAAAGTTAATACCTGTAATATGTAAAGCCAATATGCCACCTACTACACTAAAGGGAACATTTAATAAAACCAGCAATGAATCTCTTGTATTTCCAAGCATGATAAACAATATAACAAAAATAGCTATTAAACTGACTGGAATAACTTGTCCTAATCTATTACTTGCCCTCACCTGATTTTCAAATTCTCCAACCCAATTCATAGAATACCCTTTGGGAAGTTTCAAATCTTTTACTCTGTCTTGTGCATCTTTAATTGTGCTACCCAAGTCCCTTTCTCTTACCGAAAATTTTACTGCAATGATTCTTTTGTTGGCATAACGATAAATAAAGGCAGGACCCGTTATTTTTTCAAATGTGGCAATTTCTTTCAACAAAACTTTACCGCCCGCAATGGTTGGAATTCGGATATTCATAATGTCTTCTTCGGTGCTTCTGAACTCGGGGGCAAAGCGAAGACGAATATCAAATTTCTTTTCGCCTTCGTACAACATAGAGGCGGTTTTTCCACCAATGGCCATTTCTATTACAGCATTAGCATCGGCAGTTCTTACTCCATAAGCCGCCATTTTAGATTCATCCAATAAGATGCGGTATTCGGGTTGCCCTATATTTTTCAATATTCCTACATCTTTTACGCCCGGCACATCTTTTATTCTTTTTAATACTTCATTAGCAAGGGTATCTAAAACCTGTAAGTCATTTCCATATATTCTGATAGCATTGTTTGCTTTAACACCAGCCACTGCTTCGGCTACATTATCAATAATAGGTTGAGAGTAATTATAATTCACCCCTTGAATTTGTGAGAGTTCCTTATCTATTTCTGCAATCAATTCATCCAAAGTTTTTTTCTTTTTCCATTTTTCTTTTGGATAAAGATTAACTTGTATCTGAACAAAGTAAAAACCATTAGGATCGGTACCGTCATTAGACCTTCCTATTTGGTCTAATACCTCTTCTATTTCAGGAAATTGAAGTAATTTTTTCTTTATTATTCGGGTCATTTTAATGGATTCATTTAGGGATGCTGACATAGGTAATTTTGCGGTAATCCACAAAGCCCCTTCATTTAAAGTTGGTAAAAACTCAGTACCTAATTTTTTAGCAGATAGTAATACTACCAGAAAAATACCGGCTACAGAAATAAGGGCTATTTTTGAGTATTTAAAGCAAAACAAAAATGCATTGTAAAAATTCTTCTGTATCCACTCTACAAATATATTTTTTTTCTCTTTCACATTTTTATTAAATAATAAGGATATTAAAACCGGAATTAAAGTTAAAGTAAAGAGTAATGCCCCAAGCAGTGCAAATCCTAATGTGTACGCTAATGGTGAAAACATTTTTCCTTCTACTTTTTCAAAAGAAAATATGGGAAGAAGAGCTGTGATGATAATTAACTTGGAAAAAAATATGGCTTTACCTAAATCACCACCTTTTCTACGAATTATACCATATTTCAGCAGTTTATTAAATTTTTCCATTCCTATTTTATGCGCAAGATGGTCCAGTGTTACAAAAATTCCTTCTACCATTACCACTGCTCCATCTATGATAATTCCAAAATCTACTGCTCCTAATGAAAGTAAATTGGCTGTCATGCCTTTTAATCGCATCATGATAAATGCAAATAATAATGACAAAGGTATTACCAGTGCTACTATTAAGGTAGTACGCCACTCCGCCATAAAAATAAAAACAATGACAGTAACTAAAATGATTCCTTCAGCCAAATTAGAAAGAACAGTGTGTGTAGTATAGTGCATTAGTTTATCTCTGTCGTAAAAGGTTATCATCTTGACATCTGATGGTAGTATTTTTTCGTTTAATTCATTGATTTTTTCTTTTACTCGTTTAAGTACTTCGGATGGGTTTTCATTTTTTCTCATTACAATAATGCCTTCTACTACATCGTCGTTCAAATTTCTTCCTGCTTGTCCTACCCGGGGCAATGCCGATTCTTTGACAACAGCAAGATGTTTAACCAATAGAGGGGTACCATTCACATCATCTACAATTACATTTTCAAGATCTTCTTTGCTGTTAATTAATCCTATACCTCTCACTACAAATGCCTGATTGTTTCGTTCAATGACATCACCACCTACATTAATATTGGCTTTTGTAAGCGCATCGTACACGTCAAGGGGAGTAAGATCATACTTGGATAGCAATATGGGATTGAGTTGTACTTCATATATTTTTTGCTCACCTCCGAAAGAGACAACATCGGCTACTCCGGGCACGCTTTTTAGTTCTCTTTCTATAATCCAGTTTTGAATAGTCAATAGGTCTCTAACACTTCTATTTTTACTTTCAAGAGTATATCTGAATATTTCTCCTGTTGGTCCATAGGGTGGTTGCACTTCGGGCTCTGCACCAGATGGAAGAGTCAGATTCCGAAGTTGGTTATTTACTTGCTGGCGGGCAAAAAAATCTTCTACATCATCTTCAAAAATAATGGTTACAATAGATAATCCAAACATGGTTACAGAACGAACACTTGTTTTTTTCTGAACAGGGTTCATGGCTAATTCTATGGGAATGGTAATAAATCGCTCCACTTCTTCTGCGCTTCTGCCGGGCCATTGTGTTACAATGATGATTTGGGTATTAGTAACATCAGGAAATGCTTCAATGGGTGTATTCATAAAACTGATGATGCCCCATATAACAATAATTAAAGTAGCAAAAAGAACCGTGATTCTGTTTTTTAATGAAAATGTAATGATGTTAAATACTAATTTGTTCATAGTTCTTTATCAGGTTTATTGTTCAACCATGGCATCATAAATCAATAACTGAGAAGAAGTAATAATTGTTTCTCCGGGTTTTAATCCCTGTTTGATATATGTTCTCTTGTTATTGGATTTTTCAATTTCAATATTTCTAATTTCAATATCGCATTTGTTTTTGTATACCAGAACATAGTACTTTGAATTATCAAATATGACGGATTGAGACGGCACGTAGGGCAACTGATATTTTTCATGATATTTCAGTTTTACTCTTGCATACATTTCGGGTTTTAAAAGATAGTTTTTGTTATCTAATTGAATGGCTATTTTCATGGTACGCGTAGTGGGGTCTAACATTTCAAAAATCTTGTCAATTTTTCCTGCAAAAACAGAATCCGGATAAGCAATAGTTTCTATACATGCTTTTTCGCCAATTTTTATTTTACTCATGTCCGATTCATAAACATTGGCTACAGCCCACAGCTTGTCTATATCGGCTATGGTCATCATCTCGTCTGAGGCGTCGGAACGTATTTGCATACCTTGAGAAATATTTTTAGTGATGATATAACCACTGATGGGTGATTTAAGAGTATAGGTACCTGTTTCATTAATGTGATAAATACTGAATATGGCTTTTAGTCGTTTAAGTTCAGCTTCTGCTTTTTCTACTTCTTTTTGAGCGGTGATGTATTCTTTTTCAGAAATGAGTTTGCTGTCAAACATATCTTTTGCTACGTGTAGATTTTTCTTTGCAATTTGGAAATCGGCTTCTGCGTTGGCTAATTCTTTTTCAAATTCGGCAACTTCGCTGCTAATAATTTCAGCAAGGGGCTGTCCTTCTGACACATAATCGCCTAATTCTACATATAAATTTTTCACAATACCGCTGATGAGTGGATATATCTTTATGTTTTTGGAAGGTATGGCTTGAATTTTTCCTGCAAGGTGAAGTTCATTTTCTACATAATCTGTTTTTACAGTATCTGTTTTTATTAATCTTTGCATGGTATCTGTCAGGCAAAACGAATGCTTACTTTCATGAGATTCTGTTTGATGAGTACCGCATCTCACCAATAAAAAAACAATAAAAGATAATAGTAAAAGTGTACTCTGTTTCATAAGTTTTTACTTTATAATTTTTTTCCCTATATAAAAATTGAGTGTTTCAATTTGTGTGTAATAGTTGGTAAGAAGTGCATAATATTGTTGAACAGCGTTGATATAACTATCAAAAAAGTCGGCATATTCTAAAATGGAAATGTTTCTTTTTTTAAAATTTTCTCTCATACCGTCTTTAATATTATCAAAGTTTTTGAGAAAATCTTTTTGTGTAGCATTGTATAAATTTTTGGTATTCATAATTTTTTGATACGTATTTAAAATTTCCTGACGAATTTCCAGTTCCTTATACTTTATATCAGTTTCGCTTTGTTTCATTAAAAATTCTGCGGCTTTTATATTACCTTGGTTTCTATTAAATACGGGTAAGTTCAATCCTAAAGAAAGGGCTGAATAATTCAGGATAAAATTTCCTGCTTTGTCAAAGGTATAGCCCACTTGCAAGTCCGGCACCGATAGGGCTTTTTGATAATCGTAATTCAGTTTTGCATATTCGTAATATTTTTTTTGATTAAGATAATCGGGTCTGTATTGAATAGCTGTGTCTATTAAACTTAAGATATTTAATTTATCAAAGTCAGTAAAATGAATAGTGTCGGGAACAAAAATGGTATTTTCATCAAAGTTGGTTTGAGTATATACAGATAAATCTTTTCTTAAATCTGCAATTTGTTCTTTAATTTGAGCCGTAATAGATTGTATATTAAACAATAATCCTCTTAAACGAAATACTTCTTTTAATGAAACATTTCCTTTTTCAAATTGATTTTCATATTCTTTCACTAATGGTTCCAGTTCATTAATTTCTGTTTGAAATATTATTTTATTTCTTTCAAGAAAGCTCAGTTGATAAAATGTAGAATGTAATTGATAAAAAAGTGTTCTTAATAAATTATTAAATTCTAATTCTGAAAGTTGATGATTCAATATGGCTAAATGAATTTCTTTATTTCTTTTACCAGCTGTTTTAATAAGTTGTTGCAATTGAAAAATGTATTCTCCTTGATTACTGACATCAAAGTATCTTTTATTACTAGTGTTGTAGATGTTCTGTTCTATATAAAGATTGGGATTATTTAATAATTTCGCTTGTTGAATAAGTGCTTTTTGGGCATCTACATTATATTTTTTACTCAATAGCAGTAAGTTGTTTTTGATGAATAATGAATCCACAGTATGAATACTGATTTTTGATTGTGCATGATACTGTAAAAACAATCCAATGAAAAATATATTAAAAAAATAAATTAAGCGTGTAGTCATACTTTGTGCAAAAGTAGTAATATAATTTATTGGGACCATGTGTGTATCATTTCAAAATTTACCTCCATCCACCGCCTAATGCCCTGTATAAATTGATGGTTGCTTGAAATTGTTGTTTTTTGGTTTCTATGAGTTCGTATTTTGCCTCCAATGCATCTCTTTGTGTTAGTAAAACTTCCATATAATCTGCACGAGCATTTTTAAATAGATTCACTGATATATCTATACATTGGTTCAAAGCATCCACCTGTTGTTTTTTCAATTCATAAGCGTTCTGCAAATTGATAATCTTGCTAATTTGATTAGATGCTTCTGTATAAGCATTAATCACTTTTTGCTCATAATCCAATATAGCTTTGTTTTGTTGTACAATGGCACTAAAATAATTGGCTTTAAGAGCATTTCTATTCACTAAAGGAGCAATAAATTCGCCTGCAATTGTCCATAAAAT
>JAOABO010000101.1:2858-6541 GCA_026418315.1 Bacteroidia bacterium | reverse complement strand
GTTAAGTCACCAAAATCAGAATATGTAAAAGAAGTCCAAGATGCAATTTTTTTGAAACCAAGATTAAAGTCAAGATGATGAGTCATTTCGTTATTCACACTTCCATACCTTGAAAAAGCAGTGGCTTTAAGATGAATAGTTTGAGAGTCGTTAGCCAACAGAGGATTTTTGGTGTACATATGAATGACACCTCCAAGTGCATCAGTTCCATAAATGGTAGAGGAGGGCCCGTAAATTATTTCAACCTTTTCGAATGCGTTGTTATCTGTGGTAATGATATTTTGAAGATGGCCGGAGCGATAAATCAAATTGTTCATACGAATACCGTCAATTACCAATAATACTCTGCTGGCTTCAAATCCGCGAATAACAGGGCTTCCGCCACCTTGTTGACTTTTTTGTACAAAAGTAGAGCCGGAATTTTGGATTAAATCAGCTGAGGTTTGAGATTGCAGATGTGTAATTTCATCATTGAATATTATTTTAATTTGTTGTGCTGTTTCTTTTTTCTTTTCGAGAGTTCTATTAGCAGATATCTCTACCTCGTTGAGAGAAAAAGTTTGAGTAGTAGTAGTATCCTGATTGTTTTGAGAAAAAATAATTGGGTGTATAGAAGTTATGATGTGTATTGTAATAATTTTAATGAGATTTTTCATAGCTTTAAAGTTTTAGAGTTAATGAGAATAATTGTAATTAAGTGAAAGAATTAACTATGCTTGATTAAGCAGAGTAATGTTTCAACTGAAAATAAAGTGGATTGAAAGAAACTAAACCCTTGGAGGGGGAGAGGGTATACTCAAGAAAACGTTTAAAGTATTTTGGATAGAAAAAAACATGCAACGAGGAATATTGGTTGTTACTGGAAAAATGAGAGGTTGTGATGAAAAATCAGATTCAAAAAAGAAAAAAGAATTAAAATTTTTACAATTCTTGAGTAACTCTATCCATTTTTTTAATTTTAAAAGAATAGATTGCTCTTGGTCATCTTTATATAATTTTAATATCAGAGTTTTGTCTTTTTTCTGAAATGAAATAATATCATATAATTGTTCATCTATTATTATTTCTTTTGAATTATTGAGTATATTTTTATTAAAATCTTCTAAGTTAACTTCTTTGATGATAAAATGAGCAGAATGTTGAACAATATTCTCTTTTTGGTGATGCTGATGTTGCAGAAATATTTGCCAGGAAAAAAGTATCAACGATGAAAGAGATAAAGTTATAATTAAAAAACCTATTGGTATAATTAAAAAAAAGCTTCTCATCAGAAGAATAGTGAACACAAAAATACTTATTTTTATTATAAATGACTTTACTTTTTACGGATATTTGTCCATTAAAAATTCACGGTGGCAAAAAATACTAAAAAAATCCTCATAGTTTCGGCTACTGAAAAAGAGATAAAGCCAACTATTTTATGGATGAAAAATAATTTTGGATTAAAAAAGTTATCATCTACTACTTATTTAGGGCAAAATAACAAAATAGAAATAGAAATTTTGATTACTGGCGTTGGAATGGTAGCAACTGCATATCAGTTAGGCAAAAGGTATTTGGAGAAATATAATTGTGTGCTCAATATTGGGATATGTGGAGCATTTGACAGAAATTTAAAGTTAGGAGAATTGGTGATTATTAAAGAAGATTGTTTTTCAGAATTTGGAGCAGAAGATGGAAATAATTTTTTAAAGTCATCTGAAATACAATTAGGAACTGAAAAAATAGTGCCAAAAAAATTTCATGTACCAAACATATTTAAGAGTATAAAACTAGTCAAAGGAATTACCGTAAACACTGTTCATGGAGATAAAAAAAGTATTGAAAAAATTATGCGACTATTTCATCCACAAGTGGAGACCATGGAAGGAGCAGCTTTTTATTACGCATGTCATTTAAATAAGTGGAAATGTTTATCTTTACGAAGTATTAGTAATTATGTTGAAAAACGAAATAAAAAGAGTTGGAAAATTCAACTGGCTATTCAAAACCTGAATGCACAAATTATTCAATATTTGAGTTATGAGTAAAAAAGAAATAACGCTTGGTTTTTCACCGTGTCCAAATGATTGTTTTATTTTTGATGCACTGATTCATCAAAAAATTGATACAAAAGAATATTCTTTTATTCCTGTAATAGAAGATGTGGAAACATTAAACAAAATGGCATTGGACTGTAAATTAGATGTAACCAAATTAAGTTATCATGCTTACTTGTATTGTCAGCACAACTATGTGTATCTGAATAGTGGCAGTGCATTAGGATATGGCTGTGGCCCATTGATAATAACGCATTCAGAAGATATAAAGAAAAATTTTTCTGATTTGGATTTTCAGAAAAACTTAAAAATACTGATACCCGGTGAACTCACTACAGCCAATTATTTATTAAAAATATTTTTTCCCAACATAATTAATAAAACCACTGTATTGTTTTCTGAAATTGAAGATTTATTAGTGTCTAAACAATTTGATGCCGGACTTATCATTCATGAAAACCGATTTACTTACAAGGAAAAAGGATTATTGCTCATTCATGACTTGGGAGAATTATGGGAAAAAGAAACTCGGCTACCTATCCCATTAGGTGGTATTATGGCCAAAAAATTTTTAAGTAAAGAAACCATTTGCGAAATAGAGCAAATAATTCGAAGCAGTATAGTGTATGCATTTGAAAATACTGCAGATGTAATGCCATTTGTTAAACAACACGCACAAGCAATGGATGAAGAAGTGATGAAAAAGCATATTGATTTATATGTCAATCAATTTAGTATTGATTTAGGAGAAGAAGGAAAAAAGGCGATAGAGTATTTTTGCAGGATTTAAGAGACCAACTTTCAATTAATCTATTAAAACTTCAACCTCAGTAACAGGAGAGAATAGGTATTTTTTCCCGGTAGAAACCTGAATACATTCAATTTTTTTTCTTCGCTTAATAATTTTTTGATACACTATACCATCATATTGAAACTTGTCTCCATCATTTAAATATTCCAGTAAATTTTTCTCTAAAGACCATTCGTCGTAATGCAAAAGTACTTTGTAAAGTTTGATATCAGCATTGGCAGATGCAGAGGGATTTTGCATATGCTTTCTCAATACAAATAACACATCAATCGGAAAGATTTCTGTATTCAAAAAATTGTGCATCAGTAACTGAAAATTTTTCTTCCATTCCGAACCATGAGCATTCACTTTATTTCCAAATTCTCTGTAGGTCTTACAATGAGCAATTTCGTGTATTAAAGTAATAAGAAAAGCGTATGGATTAAGATTTTTGTTTATGGTAATAACCGGGCAATTGTATTTTTCAGGATGAGCATGAAAATCGCCCCACTTGCTTTTTCGTTCTTTTTTGACAATCAGTTTAAAGTCATATTCAAAAATTAACCTACAAACTTCTTCAACGGCATTTTCAGGAATATATTTTTTAAGAACGATTTTGTTTTTTTCAAACAGTTCTTCTTTCGTCATGAAATTGTTTTTAGATATTCAGAAAAAGATATTTCTTTTTGAATACTTCCTGAATATACATATTGTTTTACAACTTCAGCCCATTCATTAAATTTTTTTGTTTTATCAAATATAGATGGTTCAATTGGTTTTCCAAAATAAATAGTAATGGTTTGATTTTTTTGTTTAAACATTTCATCGGGTAAAAAAAGCATTTCAATATTTCC
>JAOABO010000101.1:0-2759 GCA_026418315.1 Bacteroidia bacterium | reverse complement strand
TTTTCCAAAATAAATAGTAATGGTTTGATTTTTTTGTTTAAACATTTCATCGGGTAAAAAAAGCATTTCAATATTTCCTTTGATACCCAATTTTTTTCTCCAATAAGCCAGTTTATAAAAAAAGTCAGAATTTTTTCCTTCAATGTAAGTAGGTATGATGGGCTTTTTATATTGAACAGATTTTTGAATAAATGTTTTATTCCATGTTAAATCTTCAATTTTCCACTTGCCATTTATTTTTTGTCTTCGTGACACCAATCCTGCAGGAAAAAACAAAATCGCATTGTCGGAAGCAAAAACTTGTTCTACAGCCAATAAAGCGTCTTTAGCCGTATGCCCTAATTTATTCACACCAACAAAGATGCCTGAATAATTTTCAAGCTTTAATAAAATATCATTGACAATAAATTTGATGTCTTTTCTTTTCTCACTCACCGCTTTAATTAAAGCTATGCCGTCCAAACCACCTAATGGATGATTAGCAGCAATAATCACGCTTCCTGTGAGAGGTATGTTCTCTAGTCCCACCGCCTTAACAGTAGCATTTAGTTCTTTTAATACAGCATCGTTGAATTCTAAATCCTTTAAATGGCCAATTTTTTGCATGCTTGCGTTAATTTCATCTTCGTGTAGAATTTTTCTAATTCTTGAAATCAGAAAACCTGGAATAAATTTGTAAAACTGAGGTGCTTTTTCTTTCAGAACTTTTTCAACATCAATATATTTTTGTAACATAATTCTTTATTCTCCAATAAAGTGCTATTGGTCAAAAACTGATTACTTTTTCTTTTTACCTTTTTCTTGCTGTAATTGTTGTTGCTTCATCATGTCCTGTAGTCGTTTTTGAAAACCACTGACTTTGATGGGTTTTTTCAGATTTTCTTCTATTTCTGCACGTATTTTTTCATCTTTGATTAAGTATCTTAGTAAGTAAGTTTGTCCAAAAGTAAGAATGTTAGCAGTAAAATAATACCAGCTTAAACCAGCAGAATAGTTATTCATAACAGCAAGAAATATCACAGGCATAAAATACATCATAAATTTCATACCCGGAACTTGCTGATTTTGTTGGGGTGAAAGCATTTCGCTGTTGAGCCATGTATAGAGAATAGTAGAAATAAACATCAGCAATGCAAATAAAGATACATGGTCGCCATAAATAGAGTATATAATTGGGATTTTTCCGAAGTCCCAAATGCTGTCGTAAGTAGACAAATCGTCTGCCCATAAAAACGATTCTTGCCGAAGTTCAATGGCCGCGGGTACAAAATTGAATAATGCAATAAGAATAGGAAACTGAATAAGTAAAAGTAAACAACCCATCATTGGATTGGCTTTAGCTCTTTGATACAGAGCCATTATTTCTTGCTGTTTTTTTACAGGGTCGCCTGTAGGTCCATATTTTTCATTGATTTTATCCAATTCAGGTTTTAATGCCCGCATTTTTGCACCACTCATGTAGTTTTTGTAAAATATAGGAAAAAGAATAATTTTGATGATAATGTTTAGAATAATTAATATCAACCCAAAATTTAAAGTCCCTTTCAACCAATTAAAAATAGGAATAACCAGACCAATATTGATATACTTAAATATCCACCATCCTGTAGGTATTATATTTTGTAATTCCCAATTTTCATATTTCTTCAAAAGCGGATAATGATTGGGTCCAAAGAAAAAAGTCATGCCAAAACTTTCATTCACTTGATGAGAATATGGAATGCCTATTTCGGCTTCTACAGATTTTACAATAGAAGTATCTTCTTCTTTTGTCCTTAATTTAATGTAACTACCGTCTTTCATAAATTCGTTATCGGCCACCAATGTGCTATTAAAAAACTGCTGCTTAAAGCAAATCCATTTAATAGGCATTTCATTGATTTCTTTGTCTTCATTGCTTCTTGGATTTAAATTATCCGGAGAATCTTCAGTGTATTTATAATAAACAGTGGCCACTTCTTTTTCTTTTACAATATGTTTTTCTTGAGAAGGCATCAGGCACTTCCATCTCAAAAATAACTCATCTATATTGGAAGAAATAATATCGTTTAATTGATGTAATTGGATATCAAACTTAACAGTATAATCATTTTTACTTACATGATATACAAAATCTAAATACTTTCCTGATTTTGCCGTATTTAAACGAAATACTATTTTGTCTTTTTCCAAAACAGGAACATCAAAATAAAAACTATCTGTATGAAAAATTCTGCTTCTTTCATAAGCATCTATGATGAGTGTATAATATGTGGAATCTGTGTCAAATAATTTTAAATAATCTTTTTGATTATACCTGTGATGTTCTTTTAGTTCTACTTGCTTAATTTTTCCACCTTTGTTTGTAAAAGTTACTTTCAGTTTTTCATTTTCAAGCGTAAATAGTTTTTCTTCGCCTTTTGCAGAAGGATAAAAATCCTTGTAAAAGTTTTGCTTTTCAAGTGATACAATACTGTCATTTTTGAGTACAGGTAAAACGGATGGAGTACCTGAACTGTTTGTAGAGTTTTCTTGTACTTCTTTTATTTTTTTACTTTCCGCTAATGCAATAGAGTCCCTTATTTGTTTTTGTTTAGCCAATTCTTTTTGAGAGGGTGTAGTCATATAAACCCATACCCCTAAAATGATGGCTATCAATACAATACCAGTAATTGAATTTTTATCCACAATATAAAGTTTTTAAATCAAGCCGTGCAAATGTAAAATATAAAGTAATGATAATCAAATCTAATGCATAGCAAGTTTTTTGAAAAACAATT
>JAOABO010000100.1 GCA_026418315.1 Bacteroidia bacterium | reverse complement strand
CAAATAATTGACCAAAATTATTGGAACGAAAAAATAAACAAAGCATTTTTATACAGAAAAAACCTAAACATTTTTAATGAACATACCAATGCATACCGATTAGTGTTTGCAGAAGCAGATGAAATACCCGGGCTGATTATTGATAATTACAACGGGCACTTTGTAATGCAAGCCCACACCCGCTTTATACATCAACAAAAAGAATATATTTTCAATGCAGTAAAAAATGTATTTGGAAAGAATTGTATTTCATTTTACGATAAATCAGAATTTTCTGAAAATAAAGGTGAAATATTGCACAAAGACACCATCATATCAGAAAATGACTTACAGTTTTATGTAAACTGGTATGAAGGACAAAAAACGGGCTTTTTTTTAGACCAAAGAAATAACCGTTATTGCCTAATGAAATATGCTAAGGATAGAGTAATACTGAATACTTTTTCTTATTCAGGTGGATTTTCTGTATATGCAGGAGCAGGTGGAGGGAAAATTATTCATTCAGTAGATGGCTCAGCTAAAGCCATAGAGTGGTGCAATACCAATATGCAATTAAATGGTTTTGACAACAAGCATCAATCTTTTGTTGCAGATGTCTTTGAATTTTTAAAAAATGCTGAAAATAATTACTACGATTTGATTGTTTTAGATCCTCCTGCTTTCGCAAAGAGTATGAATCATAAACATTCAGCCGTTCAGGCATACAAAAGGTTGAATGTGTTAGCTATAGAAAAAATAAAAAAAGGAGGAATCCTTTTTACATTCTCCTGTTCAGGTGTTATTGATAAGGAGTTATTTTACAATACTATAGCCGCCGCAGGTTTTGAAAGTAACCGAAAAATAAAAATACTTGATTACCTTTACTTGCCTCCAGATCATGTTGTAACACCTAGTTTTCCTGAAGGTGAATACTTAAAAGGAATGGTATTGTATATTGAATAATTTGATTTAAAACAAAAATGGCTTTCGTTTTGAAAGCCATTTTATGTTTAACTTTTATCAGGAACTAATTACTTAGTTGGCTGAGTAGTTTTGTTTTCTTCGTGTTTTTCGCCTTTTTTACAGCAAGATTTTTTTTCTCCGTTTGCAGAAGAGCATTCTTTTTTATCTCCGTTTTTTTTGCAACATTCTTTACCTTCTTTTGCTCCTTTTTTACAACACTCTTTGCTGCATTTTTTGTCTTTATCATCACCGCATTTGGTGTTGATAGCCATTGCATTAGTTCCGGCAATAAAGCCACTGATTGTTACAATCATCAATAATTTTTTCATAGTAATAGATTTTATTGTTGCAAAGATAGATAATATTTATTGAAATACACCTGTTAAAAATAAAAAAATTTTATCAATGATTCATTTGTCATTGCATATAAAAACTTTTTAATTCATTGTCATTCTTACAGTTTCTTTACTTTTAATCTCAAAATTTTTTTCTACTGTTTTAATCATTTGTTTTTGATGTGTGTATCTGAATACTAATTTATATTTTCCTGGCAATAAATAGATATTTTCCATTGTCAGGTTATTATCTAAGTTACATACCCATTCTAATGTATTACCATTATCAAGATAAATACTTCCTAACAATTTAGTGGGCTTAGTGATAAATAATAGCCCCGGAGTTGGTATTTTAATAGTGTTGGTATGGCTTTGTTTTACTTCAACATTTTTCATGTATATTCTTGGTAAAGTAAGTATTTCCAAATCGTATTTTCCAACCAAGTACTTTTCAGTTTTACCAAAATCATGAATATTTAATATTGCCGTATCTCCCGACTTTTTAACTATTGTAGTAGGAAAATAATCTCTTACATCATCGTTAATTTGCAGGTTCAAAAAACCCTGCGGAGCATCAATATTAATTACATTATGCTTTCCCATTTCTAATTTAACTTTTTGTTTTACAACTTTTGGGATGGTATGCACTTCAATATCGTATTCTACATTAGGGTCTAAAACCAGAGTATCTGGTTTACCATAATTATTGATAGTGTGCACATAGTTATACAACAAGTCGTGAGTAGCTGAATTATAAAAACTCATTACAACGTCTGTTTCGGTTGGTTTTTTGTATATATCCAGCAAATTAACCTGAACGGTGGTACGAGTAATAACTTCTACCAAAATTTGTTTTAATACAGGATAAAAATTCTTTTCATTACTCACATCAATGAATTTACCCATACACCCCAGTGCGTCAGCAAACTTCATATCTAAACCAACGCCTATTACAAAAGGCCGAATAAAAATGCCTTTTTTCTGTAACATGACTGATACTTCACAAGGATTACCCTCACATTCTTCTATTCCATCTGTAATCAGAATCACCACATTTCTGCAATTTTTACATTCGGTAAAATCTTTTTCTGACTGAGCAATGGAATAGGCAATAGGAGTAGTTCCTTTTGGTTCCAGTTTATTAATGAACTGCTTTACTTTTGGAGCATTCACGGAAGCAGATGCAAAAGGAATTTCTAACTTTGAATCTTTGCAGTTTCTTACTGGTTGAAAAAATGTAGTATGCCCATAGCATCTCAATGCTATTTCTAAATTTGGGATACTCTGTATTGAGTCCATTATTCTACCCATTACTTTTTTTGCCACATTAATTTTGGGTTCCGTATTCCAGGGTGCATACATGCTGTAAGAAACATCAAAAATAAATAAAATACGGGTAATGGTATTTTGAGAAAAAGCAAATTGAAACAGTAACAATAGTACCAAAAAACCCTTGTGAATAGATTGCATTCAATTCAATGATTAAAAATCTCCAAGTGTTTCGGGTAGCTGGCTTAATGCTATTTTTGTTTGCTCCTCATTGGGGGCTTTGCCGTGCCATTTATGCGTTCCCATCATAAAATCCACACCATAGCCCATTTCGGTATGGTTGATAAGTACTACAGGTTGTTGTTGATGCAATAAACTTTTACATTCATTTAATTTATCAATAACCTGATTCAAATCGTTTCCTTTTTTGTTTTCTACTACCCTCCATCCAAATGCTTCAAATTTTGCTCTTAAATTTCCGAGGGGCATTACATCATCTACATTTCCATCTATTTGTTTGTTGTTGTAATCTATAATGGCAATATAATTATCTACCTTTTTACCTGCAGCAAACATAGCCGCTTCCCATATTTGTCCTTCCTGCAGTTCACCATCGCCATGTAAGCTAAACACTGTTCTGTCATCTTTATTCAATTTTTTAGATAAAGCCGCACCTATTGCTACACTCATACCTTGTCCCAATGAGCCAGAAGCAATTCTAATTCCTGGTAAATGCTCATGTGTAGCAGGATGTCCCTGCAATCGGGAATTGATTTTACGAAAGGTCTTTAGTTCTTCAATTGGAAAATAACCACTTCTTGCCAACACACTGTAATATACCGGCGTTATATGACCATTACTTAAAAAAAATAAATCCTCCCCTACTCCATCCATATTAAAAGGTTGAGCTTGATGTTTCATAATCTTAAAGAACAAAGCAACCAAAACTTCAACACAACCAAGAGAGCCACCCGGGTGACCGGATTGGGAATTAAAAACCATTTTGATAATATCTCTTCTAATTTGCGTACATAACAAGGGTAGTTCTTTATCGGAATAAGTTTTCATAATTAAAATTTGCTTGCAAAAGTGCAAAATTTATAGGTATAAAAGATTGAAAACAAATAACAAAAGAAAAAACTTTTATTTTCTTCTTCTTTTTAACTCCTGCATTATAAGAGATAATTCTCTTCCTGTTTGTCCTTTTACACTTGTATTTTCCTGTGCTCTTCTAATTAAATAAGGTAATACACTTTTTACAGGTCCGTAAGGAACATATTTTACAACATTGTAACCTTCTTTGGCTAAATTAAAACTAATATGGTCACTCATTCCTAATAACTGCGAAAAATAAATTCTTTTATCGTTTTTAGGAATTTGCTGTTGCTCCATTAAATCTACCAGATATTGGCTGCTCTCTTCATTATGTGTACCTGCACAAATATGAACTTTATCTAAATTCTCTACACAACACTTCAATGCTTGGTTGTAAGCCCTATCGGTAGATGGTTTATCTGGATGAATGGGTGATGAATACCCCAATTCTTTAGCCCTTTCTCTTTCTTTTTCCATATAAGCACCCCGAACTAACTTTGCTCCCAATAAATACCCATTCTCTCTGGCTTTTTGAATACTTTCCTTTAAGAATTGCAACCGGTCGGTACGATACAACTGATAGGTATTCCATACGATGCATTCCTCTTTATTAAATGTTTGCATGCACTCATCTGCTATTTCATCAATGGCTTTTTGTATCCAGCTTTCTTCCGCATCAATAAATATGGGCTGATGATAGTTATATGCCTTTTGACAAATTTCAAATATTCTTTTTTTGGAATTATCCCATTCCTCTTTTTCTGTTTTAGTGAGTTCTTTCCCGGCACTTACTTTTTCTAATAAAGCAAAACGAACAAGGCCTGTGGGCTTAAAAACACAAAATGGTATTTCTTTTTTATCTTTTGAAAATTCTATATTGGCAAGAATTTCATTTTTACAATGCTCAAAACTGGCTTCATTTTGCTCTCCTTCTACACTATAATCCAAAATAGAACCTATGCCATACTGAGCTAATAAATCAACCACCCTCATGCATTCTTCTCTTGTTTCACCTCCCACAAATTGCCTGTAAATAGTTTTTTTAATCAAAAATTTGCCACCTAAATTCACAACAAACGGGGCAATAACAGAACCTAAATTAACAAGAGTAGGATATGAAAGCAATTTGAATAGTTGATGGGCTTGTTTTAGTTCTTTATCTGATTTGTATGCAAAAGCCACTTGGGTATCAGCAAAATTAATTTTAGACATACATTAATCTTTGTACATTACTTTTTTTACTGCTTTTATTAATTTTTCCGGGTTAGGTAAGGCCTCCTGAATAAGAGTAGGTGCATAAGGCAGCGGTGTATCAGCAGACACTACACGGATAACCGGTGCATCTAAGTAATCAAAAGCGTGTTTTTGTATCATATAGGTAATTTCGGTAGAAATATTACCCAAAGGCCATGCTTCTTCTAATACGACTAAGCGGTTGGTTTTTTTTACGGATTCAATGACTGTTTGGTAGTCAATAGGTCTCACTGTACGCAAATCTATTATTTCTGCAGAGATGCCCTCTTTATCCAGTTCTTCTGCAGCTTTGTATGCCACTTTAATAATTTTTCCAAAAGAAACTATGGTTACATCGTTTCCCTGTTTTTTTATATCGGCTACACCAAGAGGTATTAAATATTCATTTTCAGGTACTTCTCCTTTATCTCCATACATCAGTTCACTTTCCATAAAAATAACTGGGTCGTCGTCTCTGATAGCAGATTTAAGTAATCCCTTTGCATCATAAGGGTTAGATGGAACCACTACTTTTAAACCGGGTGTATTGGCATACCAACTTTCAAAATTCTGCGAATGTTGTTGGGCTAACATACCGGCATTCCCGGTTGGTCCACGAAATACAATGGGTACGCTGAATTGCCCTCCACTCATGTGACGAATCTTGGCAGCAGAATTGATAACCTGATCAATAGCCACTAAAGAGAAGTTAAATGTCATAAACTCAATGATAGGACGAAGCCCATTCATAGCTGCCCCTACACCTATGCCCGCAAATCCTAATTCTGCTATAGGTGTATCAATAACTCTTTTAGGCCCAAACTCTGCAAGCATTCCTTTGCTCACTTTGTATGCACCGTTGTATTCTGCTACTTCCTCTCCCATTAAAAACACTCTTTCATCCCGACGCATTTCTTCACTCATAGCTTCTCTTAGTGCTTCTCTGAATTCAATGATTCTCATAAAGTTTTTATTTATGGCACAAAAGTATGAAAAATAAAATTATTGTTTTATTCCTTCATTGGGAGACAAAAGAACATTAAACATTCCTTATAAAATACAAAATATAACAAATTTCAGAGAATCATTCTGAAAATGTAACACACACCCACATTCACTCACTCATTTTTTAATGCAGGTAGTATTTAAGCAATATACATTTTCAGAATTTCAGTTTTAGAATACGATTTTAAACGAGTTAATGCCTTATCTTTGATTTGCCTTACTCTTTCTTTTGTCAGATTAAACTTGGCAGATATTTCTTCTAATGATAGTGCTTGCATACCATTCAGTCCATAAGCGGCATTTAAAATGTCAGCTTCACGGGGTGGTAAGGTTTGTATAATTCTTTCTAAATCTTTTCTTAAACTTTCTTTTTCAAGTTCTTTATCTGGTTTAGTATTATCTTCATTTTCAGGTAATAAATCCAATAAAGTAACAGCATCTTCATTGGAACTGACGGGTGCATCTAAGCTGATACTTCTGTTGTTAAATAACATGGCGTCTTTTACTTCGTCTGTATTCATATCGCATGCCTCTGCAACTTCGTATATATCAACATCTTTTTCTAAATCCTGCTCTATTTTTGAAATCATTTTATTGACTTTTGAAATGTGAGCAACTTTATTCAACGGTAACCTCACAATTCTTGACTGCTCTGCTATGGCTTGTAAAATAGATTGTCTAATCCACCAAACGGCAT